>JADINH010000043.1 GCA_017694225.1 Candidatus Avisuccinivibrio stercorigallinarum | reverse complement strand
ACGGCTCAGTATAATCGTCCGCTAAAAAGTCAGCTAAAGAACCCAGGCCGCCCTCTTGGTCACTAAAGCGCTCCATACGCCGCAGACACTGCTCCAGCAGCCAATTTGAGGAGCCGCCTGTAGCTGCCCAGTACGGGCTGAACCCTGCTTTGGGGTTGGCAAAGAAATTGAGCAGTGACCAGGTATTGTAGACCGTAACCGAGGCCTTGTTGTCAAAACAATAGCCGCCGTAATTTGCTTTGAGAGCTTCACGCACCTTGTCGGCAGACCAGTTTTGATCAGGGTGTTTTTGAGCAAGTGCCTGCGCCGCAAACTCAATGTAAGGCGAGAAATAGGTAGTCAGCTCAGCCTCAGTGAAGCCGGCCAGAGCAGCGTAACGCGGATGAAAACTCAGATCTGTCAGAGTATCAATAACGGAAAAACGCGCCACGCCGGTAATAAAGACAAAGCGGAACTTGTAAGCATACTCCTTTACAACAGTAAAAAAAGTGCTGAGGGTTAACTGCCGCTCTGCAAGCACTTCAGGCTTCTGCAGACATGCAGTCAAAGGTGCATCGTATTCATCGATAAGCAGCACCAATGATTTACTATCAAAATGATCTAAGAGCCCAGTAAATGCCTTCAGCCAATACTGTTCAGCCTGCCAATAAGCACCCAATCCGGAAGAATGAGCCCAGATCTCCAGCGTCATGGCAAAAGCATCTGTAAAGGTCATGCCCTCTTCCGGCTCACAGGCAGAGAAGTTCAGACGCAGCACCGGATAGGTGTGATCATGCCACAGGCCCTCACGCCCCAGCTTCAAAGAGGAAAAGCACTCGGTGCCGTTGGCAAAAAGCTCATGAAAAGTCGATACCAGGGTGCTTTTGCCAAAGCGGCGGGGCCTTGACAAGAAAAAGGTGGCATCATTGCAAGCTGCAATTTTGGCTATCAGATCAGTCTTGTCCACGTAAACCTTGCCGCCTGTGACCAGGCTTCTAAAGTCGTCATTCCCTCCAGGGAGCTTTTTAAGAGCTGTCATCATCATCCCTTTTACCTGTCATCCGGTTTTCTAAGCTAATCTAATCTTAAGCTATTTTGCCACAAAACAGCCCGGTGCAAAGACGCAAAAGGGCAGCCGCAGCTGCCCCTTCATAAAACAATCTAAGAAGTCAGATTACTTCTTGGCACGCTGACGCAGATGCACTGCAAAGCCGCCAATTTCCTCGGTGATATAGGCACCGACCAGCTTGCCGTTGGCATCGTACATGTAGTCCTTTTCATCAAACTTGGCACCATTGCGCTCGAGCATAGCCATAGCGCGCGGCAGATCGCGGGTGTCCACTGCGATGTGGCCGTTGGAGCCTAAGAACGGAACCTTGAGGACTTCAGCCAGGTCGCCTGCAAAGAAGGCAGAACCAGCGTCACGCACCGGCACGTTAAAGAGCTTGGACAGGGTGTTGGTCACCTGCACGGCATTCTCCTCAGTGCCGGCATTGATGCCGACGTGGCCGATGGAGAAGTCCATAACCAGGTTCATGATATTGCGGCACTCAGCTGCCACGCCGTCCCAGTCCTTGGCCTTGACGAGCTTGGCAGGCGGAACGAAGCTGCCGCCTACAGCTGCCACGTTGGGCAGATCGAGGAACTCCTGCAGATTGTTAAGGCCCACGCCGCCGGTCGGCACGAACTTCATCATGGCAAACGGGCCCTGCAGAGCCTTTAAGGTGGCCACGCCACCGTAAACGCCTGCCGGGAAGAACTTGACGGTGCGCAGACCGAAGCTTAAGGCTTCCTCCACATCAGAAGGAACCACAGTGCCCGGGCAGACCGGCACATTGTTCTTGACGCACCAGTCCACCACTTCACGGTTAAAGCCCGGGGTGATGATGAACTTGCCGCCGTTGTCCACAGTCTCCTTGGCGTGATCAACATCGTGCACCGTACCGGCACCGACCATGATCTCCGGCACTTCTTTGGCCATGCGCTTGATGCTCTCGCCGCCTGCTGCCGTGCGGAAGGTAACCTCTGCAATAGGAATACCGCCTGCAACCAAGGCACGGGCTAAGGGCACTGCATCAGCAGCATCGTCTAAGGTAACCAGCGGCACAATGCCGTATTCGCTGATTTTGTCAAAAATATTCTTCTCAGTCATTTGCTAAACTTCCTTGCTGTAAGTTATGCCGCCCGCACGCGGGGCGGCCCGGTTTATGTCCTATGCAGGGATCTGCTTATAACTCTACTCTCTTATGGGAGTTCATGAAAGCCTGCAGCTTATCAGGGGTCGGCAGACCTTCATTGTCACCGGCAAAGGTGCACTGAATGGCGCCGATGGCGCAGCCGCGCTCCACTGCCTTCTCAAGCGGCAGTTCTTCCATCAGGCCGGTCACCACGCCGCAGGCAAAGCCGTCACCGGCGCCAACGGTATCAACCACCTTGTCAATAATGAAGCCAGGCACCATAAAGGCTTTGCCGTCTGAGGCGGCGCAGTAAGCGCCCTTCGGGCCGACCTTGGTGACCACCATCTTGGCACCCATATCGAGATAGAACTTGCTGATGTCCTTGGGATCAGTGCTGCCGCACAGTGCATCGCCCTCGCCGTTTCCCGGCAGAATTAAATCAGCCTGAGCGGCAAAGCGGTTTAAGGTCTCAATCATCACTTCCTTTGAAGGCCACAGCTGCGGACGCAGGTTGGGGTCAAAGGAGATGAAAAGTCCGGCCTTGCGGGCCTTTTCAAACATCAGCTGCTCGGCGGCACGGGTGCTGTCGGTCAGAGCCGGCAGAATGCCGGTTAAGTGAATGTGGGTGAACTTGGTGAAATCAAGCTTGTCGACATCTTCAGGGGATAAGGTGGAGGCAGCTGATCCCTTTCTGAAGTAGAAGATCTCCGGATCGCCCTTGGAGACCTTGCTCTTTAACATAAAGCCGGTGGTCTTTTCATCTGAAAACAGGACAAAATCATCGGCAATGCCGTTGGCGCGCAGAGTGCGGATAATGAGCTTGCCAAAAGGATCATGACCAAGCTTGGTTAAATAGGAAACCTGATGCTGCAGACGGGCTACACCGGTGGCCACGTTGAACTCAGCACCGGCCACGGCCAGGGAATAACCTGAAACGCTGTCAAGCGGGCCCTCGGACTGGGCAATCAATAAACCCATAGGTTCGCCTGCAAGCAGCAAACGCTTCTCCATAGTAAAACTCTCCTTGTAGTGCTTTTTCCTTCAAGATCAAATTTAGGCCATTGTAAAGCATTTTGATCCCGGCTTGTCTGATCTTTTAGAGTTTTTTGTGAATTTGGGAATGGCTTCAAATTTTGAGCAGAAAAAGGTTGTGCCGCAAAAGACCGAAAATGCGGCAGATCACAAAAAGACGTTTTAAGGCTTGCCAAATCAGATCATCAGACAAGTAGCAGCAGGACGTTCAGAGCAGAAAAACTTTGATCTGCGCTGCAGAAAGCTGACTTTTTTGCTGCACAAAAAACGTTTTCGAGGGATAATAAATGCATGCTTCTCCGCGTGTCCGGAGGTTTTTCTGTCAACGACGCCGTGATGCCGCTGACGCAGTAGTCTTCTCCGCGTGTCCGGAGGTTTTTAAAGTGCGCAGGCTGAGTCCTGCGCACGCTGCAAACTTCAAATCATCCCGGCAGGCCGCCCGCTCAGCCTTGCCCTTTCTGTATAGAAAGCCCGCAAAGACGGCTGCCATCTTGTATACAGCTCTGCAGAAAGCTGCAGGCTGTATACTGTATTAATCGGCCAGCAGCCTGGCTGCATCAAAGGCGTTGACATTGCTCTGCACGCCCATGGAGCCTGGCAGCAGCGCTGCAATATCAAAGGCCATCTGCTGTGCATTTTCGCGGCTGACCTGACGGCGCTCAGATCTTTTGACCTCGCCAAGCGAGCCTGAGAGCTCCACCACTGCCGAAGCTGAAGCCTGTGACAGTGCAGTGTTCTCAACTGCCGCTGCCTGTTCATTTCTGCTCAGCACTGCTGAGCTGAGGCCGGCATTCTTGCTGCCTTCAACTGAAACTGGATTAAAACTTATCATTGTATCTCTCCCTTTATTTTTATGGTGCTTTAAAACCTTTTATAAAACCTTTTTCAATGAGCTGCGGCAAAATCTGCCGCAGCTGCCGTCAGCTTTCCGGCGGGTTCAAACTGCTGCTGTAGATGCAAAAACTCCGCCAACTTACAGATAATCAAACAAGCGCGTGCTCTGCACGATGGAGTAGGTCTGCTGCGCCACCTGCAGCGCCAGCTGCTCCTGCATCAGATTGGACACCGCTTCATAGGCATCCACCTCGGTCACATTGGCCTGTGCGGTGGACTTGATAAGCCCAAGCGATTCATTGGAGGCAATGATGGTGTCGATGTTTGAGGCCCGTGCACCGATCTGTCCGCGGTACATATCATAGTTGTCCATGGCATTGCGCACACACATCTGCCCCCAGGAGATCTGCTCCACTCGCTCTTCATTGGACAGCGAGGAATCGCGCAGCGCCGCCACCATGTCGTTTAAGGCATTTAAGATGTTGCCTTTTTTGGGATGCTCCAGCACCGTGGTATAGGTGCCGGCAGTGCCTCCGGTTTCAATCACCATGCCTTTGTATTCGATTTTGCCTTTGTCGGTAAGCTCGCCCTGATCTATCTGTGCACCCTGCGGATCAAGTACCTGGAAGGTGCCGTCTGCCTGCACCACAAATGACACCGTATTGTCGAGATCTCCCTTGGTGGGATCGTACCAGGTGTCATAAAACTCCATATAATCGTCATAATTGTCGATCTGCGAGCCCACTTCAGCTCCGCCGGCATCGGTGACAGTAAAGGCCGGCGCCAGCTCCACATTTTCAAAGATGTTAAGCCCGCTTTCGGTAGTCTGCACCGTGACCGTAGGCGAGACCTGCACCGAACGCGTGCCGCCGTCTGCCTGACAGATGTAATGCCCGTCTGAGGTCAGGGTGATGCAGGGCTGATCGGAGACATTGCCTGAAAAGATGTATTCGCCTTCAGCGTTCTTGGTATTCATCAGATCAAAAATCTGCATCTGGCTCTGCTCGATGTCTTCAGCCAGGGCATCCAGGCTGTTTTGATCCATGGTGCCGTTGACCGCCTGAATAAGGCGGGTGTTGATGCTGCCGAGCGTCTCCCATAAAGACTCCAGCGCGGTTTCACTTTGTGAAAGCGCATCGGCCGCCATGCCGGCATTAACGGTGTACTGC
>JADINH010000042.1 GCA_017694225.1 Candidatus Avisuccinivibrio stercorigallinarum | reverse complement strand
CATGATGTGCGGCGGCTGGCTTGTGGTTTTGGCCATACTTATCTATATGCAGTTTAAGATCATGGCTGCCAGAATTAAGAAAGCCAGCACCAACACCGCAGTGCTGATGGTCAATCATCAGGACGGCGTCTTTGTGGACGTCCGCTCTGCTGACAAGTTTTCACAGGGCCATATCGCCAATGCAGTCAACATCACTGCAGCGGACATCAAGAACGGCAAGACTCAGCGCATTGAGCGCAGCAAGGACAAGCCGGTGATCATTGTTGGAAAGGACAAGTATGATACTGACTGCTTCCACAGTGCCCAGGCCTTAAAAAAGAACGGCTATAATCAAGTTTATGTGCTGGAAGGCGGCATTCTCGACTGGGAGAACGCCAATCTGCCGCTGACCACCAAGAGATAACTTGTTAAAACTAGGAAATGTATCATGACTGATAATACTCAGAACCAGAATCCCGAGCAGGCTTCAGCTCAGGGACAGGCTCAGGCCAAGCACCCTCACTTTGAGATGCTGCGCGTTTACTCCAAGAACGCCTCTCTGGAGACCCCCAACTCTCCGGCTGTGTTCCGTACCGCCTGGATGCCCCGTCTGTCTGTGAACTTCAACGTTGTTCCGACCTTAATCACCTCTGACGAGAAGAACGGCGTAAAGACCGAGCTGTATGAAGTGGCCCTGCGCGTTGAAGTGCAGTGCGAGAACATGCACAAGAAGGAAGATGTGGCCAACCGTGAGGCCAAGGGCGACATCGCTTTCATCTGCGAAGTAAATCAGGCCGGCATGTTTGCCTTAAGCGGCTTTGATCCGCTGCAGACTGAATATGTGCTCAACGCCGCTGCCCCGAACATGCTGTTCCCGTATGCCCGTGAGTATGTATCCAACTTAATCAACCGTGGCACCTTCCCGCCGGTGAACCTGGCTCCGATCAATTTTGATCTGCTCTTCCGCGCCCGCAAGATGCAGGAGCTGCAGAAGGCCAAGCAGGCTCAGGCCGCCGCTGGTGAAGCTGCCAATAAGGAAGAGCCGGTAGCTTAATTTAATGTACCAAAGTGCATTAAGCGTCTTAGGAGCAGGGTCTTACGGCACTGCTCTTGCCGTTGCAGCAGCCTCCAAGGGCCTGAAGGTCAAACTCTGGGCCCGTAATGCAGACAAAGCTGCTGCAATGCAGACGCAAAGGCAAAATCCTTTTTACTTAAAGGACATCCGCTTTCCAGACAGTCTTGAGGTCACCGCCGACTTGGAGGCTGCCGTGACTGCCGCGCCCATCGTGCTGATTGTGGTGCCAAGCCACTGCTTTGCCCCGCTGCTTGCCGATCTCAAGGCGCTGCTTGGCACAGAGCAGCGCGTGTGCTGGGCGACCAAAGGACTTGATCTGCAAAGCGGACGCCTGCTCTCTGACATCGCCAGGGAGGTTTTGGGCCCTGCGGTGAAAATCGCCGCACTCTCCGGGCCTACCTTTGCCCGTGAACTGGCAGCCGGGCTGCCCACCGCCATCGCAGTGGCGGGATCGGACAGTGATTTCTGCGCTGAAATCTGCAGCCTGATGCACACCGGCACTTTCAGGCTGTATCAGACCTCGGATTTTACCGGCCTGCAGCTGGGCGGGGCGGTTAAAAACGTCATCGCCATCGGCGCGGGCATGTCAGACGGCCTGGGCTACGGGGCCAATGCACGCACAGCATTGATCTCCCGCGGCCTCGTTGAAATGCTGCGTTTGGGCCTCGCTCTCGGGGCCACCGAGCGCTGCTTTATGGGCCTGTCAGGCCTTGGTGATCTGCTGCTTACCTGCACCGACAATCAGTCGCGCAACCGCCGTTTCGGGCTGATGATAGGGCAGGGGGTGAGTGCCGATAAAGCTCTGGCTGAAATCGGACAGGTGGTCGAAGGTCTTACCATGACCAAAATCGTGTTCGGGCTGTCGCAGCGCCTGAACATCGAGATGCCCATCTGCGCTGAGATCTATCAGGTGCTGTGCGCCGGCAAGTCAGCCCGCGCCGCCGCCGCAGATCTGCTGGCCAGATCACTTACCTCTGAGTAGGTTTTAAAAGTCTGTAGAGAAGAGAAGCTGCCAAGGAGCGCTTCTGAAGAAAATAAAAGAGCCCGCATTTCGCAGCGCGGGCTCTTTGGCTTTTTTGCTTTACTTTGCTTTTTGTTGATTACTTTTCCTCTGTCTGCAGCACACCCTCCGGCTGCTGTGCATCCCCGCTCTCCTGCTGAGCCTTACTGCGCTTTTCCTTAAGGCAGGCAAAGGCACCCTTGAAGCCCGGCTGTTCCACCTTAAGCAGGAAGGTCAGCCCGAAGGCCAGGATATAGAGTGCGGCATAGGCATAGACCACTCCCTGCACTCCAAAGAAAGGCAGCAGCAGCGAGGCAATGGCCGGGGCTGCGAAATTGGACAGGCCGGCTGAGAGGTTGTAGACCGAGACCGCCGCGCCCTTGTGCTCAGGCTCTAAGGTGGTCATGATCGGGGTCACTGCCACGAAGGCGCCGACGAAGAAGCCCAGCAGCACGGCCGGAATGCAGGCCATGGCAAAGCTCTGCGGAAAGGCCTGGGGGATGAAGTAGAAGAGCAGGGTGGAGCCGGCCATGCCCAGGCAGCCCATGATCTCGTTCATAATGCCCCAGAAGACGTTGGAGAAGATGGTCACGGCAAAGAACACCGCCCAGATCTGCAGCCAGTCCTCGATGGCCCAGCCCAGTTCATCGACGAACATCATCGGCATGATCACCGCAAAGCCAAAGAGCGAGAGCGTGTTGATGACGCGGATCACCGCGGCATAGGTAATGTGCGGATTGGAAAAGAGCTTGACCGCAAACAAAAGCTCCGAGAATTTCTCCCTGACCGAGAGCTGTGCCTTTTGCGAGGTGCGCAGGCCCTTGAGGCCGAACACGGCCAGGCCCGCGCCGGAAACCGCGAAGATTAAGGCCAGCCACAGCGTGCCGTATTCACCGATTACCGGGATGGTAAAGCTTGGGATAAAGCTGCCGGCCACCCCGAGGCCGATGGAGTAGACTGTCCAGAACCAGCCCAGGGCCGGACTGACCTGCCGCGGATTTACGTTCTGCACGATGGCCACCACAAAGGAGTAGAGAAACAGCGGGTAAGCCAGACCGCGCAAGCCGATGCAGGTTTTCACCAATGGCAGATTGGAGGTTGTCATGGTAGAATGCGCCCCCGTATTTTTGACATCCACCCCTGAATAAATTCAGGGGATTCCTGAATCTATTTTTGAGGTTCCTCAGCGGCAGATGGGTTAGACCTTCCGCTTTGGTGGTTCCGACTGCAAGTCAGTTCTGGCCCCTGTTGCCGGGGG
>JADINH010000041.1 GCA_017694225.1 Candidatus Avisuccinivibrio stercorigallinarum | reverse complement strand
GAGGTCGTTCCACACCTTGCGGACGCATCCGCCGGTACGGGCAAGGAAAACACGCTGTATAGCACATGCCAGGAGATTGAGTTTGAACTTCCTTGCAAGATAAACAACCACTTACAGCACCTTCCGTTTAGCACGAACACAGAGTTACAATAACACAAAAATTAATGAAAAAATGAAATTTATTTGATAAGGATTCTCAATTCATCCCTCGACTAAAGTCGAGGGTTTTCTTGAGAGATTTCTATAAGGACAAGCCTGCGCCCGCTGCATTTTGCACCAAAAGCGGACGCAAGGCTCTTATTTTCGGCATAAATACGCCTGAAACCGCTTTTTTACTGCACCGCTTTGGCCTATAATGCCTGCCGGTGCATTGAGCGGCAAAGTCCGCCATAACGTGTACAAGTTTCAGCTCTCACTGGAGATTAAATCTATGTCAGCGGGCAATTTACAGAACAGCAGCAACAGCGTGCTTGAGCGCCTGTTCAAGCTTTCTGAAAGAAAAACCAATGTAAAGACAGAGATCATCGCAGGCTGCACAACCTTTATCGCCATGGCCTACATCATCTTTGTCAATCCGTCTATTCTGCAGGCAGCCAATATGCCGCTGGAGGCTGCCGTAGCCGCCACCATCTGGACCGCAGCTTTATGCTCGATTGCCATGGGCCTGTTTGCCAATCTGCCGCTGGCCATGGCGCCGGGCATGGGCATCAACGCCTTCTTCTCCTTCTATGTCTGCGGCACCCTGGGGCTCTCCTGGCAGACTGCCCTGGGCGCAGTATTCATCTCCGGCGTGGTGTTCCTCATTTTGTCCGTAACCCGCATCCGTCAGATGATAATTGACAGCGTGCCCATCGGGCTTAAGGGCGCTGTGGTGGTCGGCATCGGCATGTTTATCGCCTTTGTCGGCCTGCAGGGCGCGGGCATCGTCAAGGCCGATCAGGCCACCATCATTTCATTGGGCCATCTGTCCGATCCCAAGGTCTTCCTGGCCCTCTTTGGCATCATCCTGATTGGCACCCTGCTGCACTATCACGTCAAGGCCGCGATGCTCATCGGCATTTTGGTGGTGGCAGTGCTGGGCATGTTTTTTGGCGTCAACGGCGCTCCGACCTCAATTGACAATATCGTGAGCCTCAATATTCCCTCGGTGTCCGAGACCTTTTTGCAGCTGGACATCATGGGAGCCGTGCACTACGGCCTGATTTCCGTCATCTTTACCTTTACGGTGGTGGAGCTCTTTGACAACATTGGCACCCTGATCGGCGTGACCAAGGCTGCAGGATTAATGGACGAGAAGGGCAATATCACCAATGTAGACCGCGCTCTGATCACCGACAGCTGCGGCACCATGGTGTCCGCCATCATGGGCACCTGCACCGTGACCTCCTACGTTGAAAGCACCGCCGGTGCCAATGTGGGCGGCAGAACCGGACTTACCGCCGTGGTGGTCGGCATCTGCTTCATCCTGTCGCTGGTCTTCGCCCCGCTGGCCGGACTGGTGCCGGGCTTTGCCACTGCTCCTGCCTTAATCATTGTGGGCGCCATGATGATGAAGAACATTGAGCTTATCAACTTCAGGGATTACACCGAGAGCATTCCGGCTTTCCTGACTATCATCATGATGCCGATGAGCTACTCTATTGCTAGCGGCTTTGGCTTTGGCTTTGCCAGCTTCTGCCTGCTCAAGTGCTTCTCCGGCAGGGTAAAGGAGATCCACCCCATCATGTGGATCGTGACCGTGATTTTCTGCATCAGCTTTGCTATGCACTAAAGAATCAACACCTGCAGTCTGCAGCGCGCTGAGTAATAACATTTACTCAAACTTAGCAGTTTAGAAAACGCGCGGCGGCTGCAGGTGCTGACCTCCTGTAAATAATTGAACTTTTAATGCGCGAAAGCCCGGAAATATTTCCGGGCTTTCCTTTAACTTAAGCCAAAACTCCGGCTTTAGAACCTGGCGCTGAAGCCTGCGCTGAAAAAGCGTCCGGGCTCCTTGATAAGCTCAGTGGTCTGATAGTCCTTATCAAAGACATTGTCCACCCCCACGTACAGCTGATACTGCTCATCCTCACCAAAGGAGCATCCGGCCTGCAGATTGAACACCGCATAGCCGCCGTATCTCGTGTTGTCAAAGTACGAGGTGCCGTCCAGGTTGTCGTTTTTGGATGCCGTGGCAAAGCGCACAAAGCCGTCGACGTAATACGGCACACCAAGGTAGGAGGTCTGCAGCTTCAGGCCGGCGCGGCCTTTGACCTTGGGGGTGCCGGTGTTTTTGGAGCTTCTGCTGCCGGTATCATATTCACGCTCCATCAGCGTTATATCAAAGTACGGGGTAAGGTAGTCAAAGGCATAGCTGATGGAGAACTCAGCACCGTAGCTTTCCGCCTCGGAGATGTTCTGATACTGATACACCACAAAAGGCATGCCCTGCCCGCCAAATGAGCTTAACTGCGTGTCGATGTAGTCATCGGCCTTGGTGTAGAAGAGCGCAAAATCCGTGGTCAGCAGATTGCCCTCATAGCGAAAACCAAGCTCAAAATTGTCCGAGGTCTCAGGCTCCAGGTTGGGGTTGCCAAGCTGCAGCTCACCTGTCATGGTGGTGAGATAGAGCTCCTGAATATTGGGCACGCGAAAGCCCTGCGACCAGTTAAAGCGGAAGGCACCGTTGTCAAAGGCGCGGTAGACGAGGCCCGCACTGCCCACGAAATGGGTATTGCTAAAGCTCCCGTCTGCTCTGACGTAATCCATGGAGCTTTCACCGGGATCAGTTTTGACGTAATTCCAGCGCACACCGGTGGACAGGGTCAGACGCTCGGTAAGATAGGTCTCAAGCAGGGCGTAGAGCGCATGGGAGGTCTGCTGATAGTCATTGTCAGTGTAAGAGAGCACCGGGCCGCCCCGGCCGCTGATGTCAGCGCTGGAGATGGCATCGAGCTCGTCCACGCGCCCGTCGTATCCGGTGGTGAGATAGAACATCTCACTTAAGGAAAATTCAAGCTGCAGATTGCCGCCGAAGCTGTCCTGCTCGTTCTCCACGCTGATAAAGGGGCCGCGCGATGTGACCTGTGAGCTGAAGTCCTTGTTGTTCTCCTGATAGTAAGCGGACACACTGAGCTTGGCAAAATACTCATTGATGTCATTAAGCTCCCACCCCAGAGTGTGCTTAATGCGCTCCCACTTGGGGATATGGCCGCGGAACTGTGAGTAAGCGCCGTCATCGGTAGTCGAGGTGCGGGCGTTTAAATCAAAGTACTCGCTCTTGAAGGTCAATATGCTCTCATCGGTAAAGGCATAGGAGAGCTGGGCGTTGCCGCCCTTTGAATAATAGGAGGTGTTGTCCAGGCGCTCGCGATCAGACAAATACATGTCGCCCATATCGGTGTTGAACCCACCCAACAGGTAGGAGAACTTGCCGACGGTGCCGCTTAAATTGAGGTACTCTGAAAAGCCGTTGCCAGAGCCGATATAGGACACTCCGGTCTCTGCGGAGAATGGCTCTTCACTGGCCTGCTTGGTGATCACATTGACGATGCCGCCCATGGCATCAGAGCCGTAGAGCACCGATGACGGGCCCTTTAACACCTCAATGCGGTCGATAAAAAAGGGATTAATGAGCAGCGGAGTGCCGGATTTGGTCTTGGCATCATCAATGCGCTGGCCGTCAACCATCACCAGAGTGCGCGAAGCATTCTCGCCGCGGATGGACACATGCTTGACGCCCGGGGTGCCGTCGCTGACCAGATTAACCGAGCCCAAATCGCGCAGCATGTCAGCCACATTATCCTGCCTGATGATATTGTCGGGCTTTACCACCGTGATGGAGCTGGGCACATCGAGCAGATCTTCAGCGGTGCGGCTGCCTGAGATCACAATGGTATCCACGGTCAGCACCGGCTCTGCCGCCGCACTGAAGGCGCAGGTTAAGAGCACAGCGCTGACCGCCAGCGCTGTTTTATTCAGGCGCAGCATCTTACTCACCCCTCAGCAGAGCATCCACAAACACTTCAGCCTCAAAGGGTCGCAGATCTTCAGCTTTTTCGCCCAGGCCCACAAAGCGCAGCGGCAGCTTGAACTTGTCTGCCAGGGCAAAGATCACACCGCCCTTGGCAGTGCCGTCAAGCTTGGTCAGACAGATGCCGCTGACATCCACAGCCTCCTTGAAGATCTTGGTCTGGGAGACAGCGTTCTGTCCGGTGGCGGCATCGAGCACCAAAAGCACCTCATGGGGCACTTCTGGGTCGAGCTTTTTCATCACGCGCACGATCTTCTTGAGCTCTTCCATCAGCTGTGACTTGTTCTGCAGGCGCCCTGCGGTATCACAAATGAGCACATCCATATTGCGCGCCTTGGCGGCATTGAGCGCATCAAAGAGCACTGAGGCACTGTCAGAGCCGGTAGGCTGGGAGATCACCGGCACGTCAGCACGCTTTCCCCATTCCTTTAACTGCTCCACTGCCGCCGCCCTGAAGGTGTCACCGGCAGCTAACATCACCTTTAAGCCCTGATCTTTGTACTTGCGCGCCAGCTTGCCAATGGTGGTGGTCTTGCCGGCACCGTTGACGCCCACCATAAGGATCACAAAAGGCTTCTTGTCAGTGACCACCAGCTCCTGCTCGCAGGGCTTTAACAGATCAACCAGGATTTGCTGCAGACGCTTTTTGAGCAGCGAGGCATCATGCAGTTCACGCAGCTTGGCCTCCTCGCGCAGCTTTTCAATCACAAATTCAGTGGTCTCAACGCCCAGATCCGCGGTCAAAAGTGAGGTCTCCAGATCTTCATAGAGCTCTTCATCGATCACGCGGCCCTTAAAGAACGCGGACACACCTAAGGCCAGATTTTCACGGGTCTTTTTCAATCTGCTGAAGAAGGTCTCACACACTTCGGCCTTGGCCTCGGCCTGAGGCTCAGCTTCATCTGCAGCATCCGCTGCTTTCTCACCCTTAGCAGTTTCACCCTCAGGCTGTTCGGCGTTCTCTGCAGCATCTGCTTCTGCTGCGGCTTCTGTTTGCGGCACAGCTTCAGCTTCTGCAGCTTGTGCAGCCTGTTTTGCTTCAACCGGGACTGCAGGCTCTGCAGCCTGTATCTCAGCTGCCGGTGCGGGCACCTCTGCAGCCTTACTTTCATCCTTTGCTTCAACTGCGGCTTCTGCTGCAGGTGCGGATGCGGTTTCTGCTGCCTGAGCTGCACTTTCCTGTGCTTTGGCTGCTGCTTTCTTGGCTGCCCGTTTGGACTTTCTTGCTGCTTTCCTCACTTTGGCTGCATCATCAGCCTGCGCGGCTGGGGCAGCAGGTTCTGTAGCTTTGACCGGCTCTGCTTTAACGGGCTCGGCTTCAGGCTCTTCTGCCTTAACTTCAGGCTCTGCTTTGAGCTTTGCTGCCTTATCAGCCTTGGGCTCGGGGACAGTGACTATTTTGACCTCAGCTGCAGGGTGTTTCACTTCCTCCACCTGCGGCTCACCCTTAAGCTCAGGCTCTGCCTGAAGCTCTGGTTCTGCATTTGCTGAACCTTCTGCTTCAGCCTTGCTGTCAGCTGCTGCGCTGTCCTCAACAGCGGCAGATGCTTCTTGTGAAGAGCTTACGGTGCTTTCTTTCTGCTCAGGCTCAGCAGGGGTCTCTGCACGCTCTGCTTCTTTATCCTGTTCTGCTGCCACAGCCTCTGCGGCTTGGCTGTAAACTGCACTCTCTTCAGCGGTGCTCTCTGCCTTAACTTCAGCTTTTTCTGCTGCCTGCGCTGCTGCTGCGTCCTGCTCTGCAGCTGACGGGACAGCCTCAGCCGGAGCAGCTGCAGCCTGGGCTTCCTGACCCTCAGTCTGCTTTAATTCCTGCTCATTGCGCTGCTCTGCGGCTTTAGAATCCTGCTTCTTCTTACGTGAAAAAAATGAAAAAAGTGACATTTGTTTTGCTTCCTCGCATTAGATGCTCTGAATTATACCGGCCCCGGGCTGATTTCCGCCAAAAGTTGCTAAAATTGGCGCAGTTTTAGGCTTTTTCAGGCAAAGAGGACAGGTTTATGGCTGTGAATTTAAATAATGCAGTGCGCATCGTCGGCGGCAGATACCGCGGCAGGCAGCTTGACGTGCTCGATTTAGAGGGGCTGCGCCCTACTCCGTCACGGGTGCGCGAGAGCATCTTTAATCTGATCGGCTCCAAAGTCGAAGGCGCCCGGGTGCTTGATCTGTTTGCAGGCAGCGGGGCCCTGGGCTTTGAGGCCGTCTCGCGCGGCGCATCCTCCCTGGTGCTGGTGGAAAAGGATCGGGACAATTACGAAATCCTGACTGAAGAGGCCGCCTCCTTTAAGGGTGCTGCCATCAAAACCGTGCATCAGGATGCCATGCAGTATTTAAACGGCTGCAGTGAGCAGTTTGACCTCGTTTTCCTTGATCCGCCCTATAAGGCTGATTTGTTAAAGCCCAGTCTGCAGCTTTTGATTAAAAAGGAGCTTATCACCCCTGAGAGCATCGTCTATGCAGAGATGAGCTCGCTTAACACCACCATTGTGCCGGGCTATGAAATCATCCGGCAGGAAGAGGCCGGACAGGTGAAATTTGCCCTGCTGCGCCTGAGCTCTTTTTTGTTCTAAGCGGAAAGTCCTGCCAATCCATCCCAGCCAAAACTTTCAGCTAAGAGGCCGCCCGCACCCTGTCCTGCGGGGCATCCTGCAGCTGATACATGGTCTTTAAGATTTCGATGCCTGCTTTAGTCTTAAAGATGCGCGCCATCACGCTGCGCGCTGACTTCTCCGGCAGATGATCCTCATAAAGATTGACGATAAAGTCAGCCTCAACCAGGATCTGATAGTCAGGGCCGTCAATGTCCTTATAGGTGTGGTGATGCCCCACCAAGTAACAAATGCGGTCAACGGCATCGGGATCGATGCCGCAGCTTATCAGCAGCACCTTGGCTTCAGAGGGGCCCTCCAGCTCCTGATATTTGCCCATGGAAGAGTGGTATTTGAGCTCGGCGTTCTTAATGCCGATGTCGTGCACCAGGGCAGAAAGCTCCAGAATGTACTGCATGCGCTCTGACAGGCCTTCTTTCAGGCCGATGATGCGGGCATAAGAGTGGACCTTGGTGAAATGCTGAATGCGTTTGGGGTCTCCTGCGTAGTAGGAGAGCATGGCGTCGAAAACTTTTAAGAAATTCTCCATCGTTCTGCACCTGAAGAATCAGAAAACTGCGGTTAATCTTAAGGGTTAAGTTTTAGTTTTTCGCATCTATATGCGCCTTTGTACATAATTTAGCAAAAGCGACTGAAGCAAACAATCAGGCGCCAGCTGTATTTTTAAGCAGTCCTCTTATTGGGACGATGCCTGCGTCCTTTAAAGGCAAAACCGCCTGCGATCACCACGGCAATAGCGCACAAAGGCAGCAAAAGTGCCCGCTCCAGTCCAAAGTGCTGCGCTAAAAAACCAAGCAGCGGCGGAATGACCAAGAGGCCCGAGTAGCCCACCAGCGAGACAATGGCGGTGGCGGTTTTGGCCGGCACATTTTTGCTGCGCCCTGCGTTGGAGATGGCAATCGGGAACACCGGCGCCAGGCCCACGCCCATTAAAGCGTAGGCAATCAGGCAGATAACGGGACTGGGGCTTAAGATCACCACGGCCATGGCGATGAAGGCCAAAATGCCGCCTGCAAAGATCATGTTGCGGTCGCCAAAGCGTGAGCGCAGATGATCACAGCAAAAACGCGCAGCGGCCATAAAGCAGGCAAAGACGCCGTAAGCAAGCGCCGCGGTGCCTTCACTGGCATGCTTGGCCTGATGGAGCACAATGCTGCCCCACTCAGCCACCGAGCCCTCGGCGGTATAGGCAAACATGCCCATCAGGCCGCAGAACACCACAAAGTATGGAATTAAGCTCTTCTTTTTAGGTGCTGCTTCTGCCTCTGCCCCGGCAGCCTCAGCCTGAGTAGTTGCCGCCGGATCTTCAGCTGCAGCAGAAGCACTTTCATCACTGTCTGCACTGTCAGAGCTTTCCGGCTTTTGCGGATCGGGCAGCAGATGCCCGGCAAAGAAGGCATAAAAGCCCAGCATCACCACCGCCAGAATGAGCAGATTGACGATAAGCGAAATATGCAAAAAGGCAAAGGCTGAGCCCAGAAGAGAGCCAATCAGGCAGCCTGCGCTGTAGCAGGCGTGCATCGAGGACAGGCAGGACCGGCCGGATTTAACTTCCACGTAGATGCCGTGGGTGTTCATGGAGACATCAAGGTAGGCACAGGCACAGCCCCAGAAGGCGAAGATCACAAAGATCTGCAGCGCGCTCTGCGCCAGAGCAAGCGCGATGGCGCCCAGCAAAAAGGCCGGAGCTGCCAGCCTTAAGAGCTGGCGCACCTGCAGACGCCTCAGCACCCACCCAACGGTAAAGAAGCCCAGCAGTGAACCCCCGCCCATACACATCAAAGCCACGCCGACATCGGCATCGGTGATGCCGCTCTGGGCTTTGACCGCGGGCAGACGGGCGGTCAGCTGGGTGTAAATGGTGCCGGTAAACAAGAAGAAAAAGAAACCTGCAAAGAGCGATCTATGCTCGGACTTGGCCATAAATCCCATCCTCACTGAAAAATCCATGCATGCGCGGCTAATCTAACAAAACATATTTCTTTGTCAAGCTGGCTGCAGCTAAGCCAAAAGATGGTACACAGTAAAGGCGCGGGAAAAGAAAAAGGTGCATTTTGTGTTGATGGGCCGGGTGTTAAAGGTGCGTTTTGTGTTGATGGCCTGGTGTTAAAGGTGCGTTTTGTGTTGATGGGCAAGGAGAGATTGACCGCCTTGCGGCGGTCAATGGTAAGTGGTTTAGTTGCGGCGTTTTCTTGCCAGTTCGACCACTTTGAGCTGGGCCATGGCTTCGGCCAGTTTGGCAAATGCCTGGGCATAGTCCTTGTCGCCGGTGGCGTAATGGGCCATGGCATCTTTGGCGGCACGCATGGCCTCCTGAGCCTTGGCTTCATCAATGTCATCGGCACGCAGAGCTGTGTCGGCAAGCACCATCACGGCATCAGGCTGTACTTCCAGTACACCGCCTGCGAGGTAGATCTGATCGGTTTTGCCCTCATCAGTCACCATCGACACCAGGCCTGCCTTAATGGTGGTCAGAAGCGGAGCGTGGCCGTGTCTGATGCCGAGCTCACCTTCAGAGCCGGTGATGCTCATGCTTCTGACGCGCCCGGAGTACAGGCTGCCGACGCCGCTTACCACATCCAGATGGAAAGCAATATCTTCCATAATGCCCTCCCAAAGATTACAAGCTCTTGGCTTTTTCTACAGCTTCGTCAATGGAACCTACCATATAGAAAGCCTGCTCAGGCAGGTTGTCATATTCGCCTGCAATAATGGCCTTGAAGCCGCGGATGGTTTCCTTGAGCGGCACGTACTTGCCCGGGCTGCCGGTGAACACTTCGGCCACGGAGAACGGCTGTGACAGGAAACGCTCGATCTTGCGGGCGCGGGCCACGCTGAGCTTATCGTCCTCAGAGAGTTCATCCATACCTAAAATGGCGATGATGTCCTTGAGTTCCTGATAGCGCTGCAGCACGGTCTGCACGGAACGGGCCACTTCATAATGCTCCTTGCCCACCACATAAGGGTCAAGCTGACGGGAGGTGGAAGCAAGCGGATCCACGGCCGGATAAATACCTAAGGAGGCAATCTGGCGGGACAGCACGATGGTGGCGTCCAGGTGCGCGAAGGTGGTGGCAGGTGACGGATCGGTAATATCGTCAGCAGGCACGTACACAGCCTGAACGGAGGTAATGGAGCCCTTCTTGGTGGATGCAATGCGCTCCTGCAGCACACCCATTTCCTCGGCCAGGGTCGGCTGATAGCCCACAGCTGACGGCATACGGCCGAGCAGTGCGGACACCTCGGTGCCGGCTAAGGTGTAACGGTAGATGTTGTCGATAAAGAGCAGCACATCAAGGCCTTCATCACGGAACTTCTCGGCAACGGTCAGGCCGGTCAAAGCCACGCGCAGACGGTTCCCCGGAGGCTCGTTCATCTGGCCGTAAATCATCGACACCTTGTCGATAACCTTGGATTCCTGCATTTCGTGGTAGAAGTCGTTGCCCTCACGGGTACGCTCGCCCACGCCGGTGAACACGGACAAACCTGAGTGAGCCTTGGCGATGTTGTTAATGAGCTCCATCATGTTCACGGTCTTGCCCACGCCGGCGCCGCCGAACAGGCCGACCTTGCCGCCCTTGGCAAACGGGCAGATAAGGTCAATCACCTTAATGCCGGTCTCCAGCACTTCGGTGGTGGATGACTGCTCAGCATAGGTCGGGGCCGGACGGTGAATTACCCATCTGTCCTTCTCGCCGATAGGTCCGCGCTCGTCCACCGGCTGGCCGAGCACGTTCATGATGCGGCCCAGGGTCTCGTGGCCGACCGGAACTTTAATGCCGTCACCGGTGTTGACTGCGGTAAGACCGCGGGACAAACCGTCGGATGAACCCATGGCGATGCAGCGCACCACGCCGCCGCCAATCTGCTGCTGCACTTCAAGCACCAGGTCAGGACGGCCCTCTTTGGCATCGCCCTTAACCTCAAGTGCGTCGTACAGCTCAGGAATGTGACCTTCCTGGAATTCGACGTCAACTACAGCGCCGATGATCTGGACAATCTTGCCCTCTTCACCAGCTCGTTTTGAAGTTTCTGCCATTTACTAAATCCTCTTTACATTAGACCGCAGAAGCACCGGCCACGATGTCGTTCAGCTCCATCGTGATGCCGGCCTGGCGTGCCTTGTTGTATTCAAGCTGCAGATCGCTGACTAAGGTTTCTGCATTGTCTGTGGCTGCCTTCATGGCGACCATGCGTGCGGCCTGCTCGGAGGCCAGGTTTTCCAGCACGCCCTGATACACCATCTGCGAAATGTATCTGTCGAGCACCACATTTAAAATTACAGCAGGATCAGGCTCGTAGATGTAATCCCAGTGATGTTTGGTGATCTTCTCGTCACTGCTCTTGGGCAGCGGCAGCATCTGCTCCACCATCGGGATCTGCACCATCGTGTTCTTAAAGCCGTTGAATGCCACGTAAACAGCATCCACTTCACCCTGCAGATATGCCTGGGTGATGACCTTGATTGAACCCACGAGACTGTCAGGATCGGGATTGTCACCGAAACCTGCATGCTGAGCTACCACCTCCACTCCGGCGCGGTGGAAGAATGCTCCGGCCTTGGAGCCGAGCAGCACGGTTTTGACGCCGCGCCCGGCCTTTTTCTGCTCATTGATGTGAGACAGAACCTTGCGGAAGAGGTTGATGTTCAAACCGCCGCACAGACCGCGGTCGGTTGAAACAATGATATAACCTACATTCTTCACTTCACGCTCAACCATGTAGGGGTGAGTGTACTCAGTATGTCCTGAAGCAATGTGCTGAATAATGCGCATTAAGCTCTGGGAATAAGGACGGCTTGATGACATCTTTTCCTGAGCGCGGCGCATCTTCGATGCAGCAACCATCTGCATGGCACTAGTGATCTTCTGGGTGTTCTGCACCGAGGCGATCTTCGTGCGTATCTCTTTTGCTCCAGCCATATCTAAAGCTCCTGTCAGTATGCAGCCTGAGCTTTAAACTTGGTGATGAGATCAGCAAGCGCGTTCACGTTCTCGTCGGAGTAATCCGGCTTGTCGTTGATGCTCTGCATGAGCTCCGGGGCATTCTGCCTGGCATAGTCCAGGAGGCCCTGCTCAAAGGCAGACACTTTGCTGATATCCACATCCTCCAAATAGCCCTTTTCAGCTGAGAAGATGACCAGAGCCTGCTCGGCTACGTTCATCGGCTTGTACTGAGCCTGCTTCATGAGCTCAGTAACCTTCTGGCCGTGATCAAGCTGCTTGCGGGTAGTCTCATCGAGGTCTGAGGAGAACTGGGCAAATGCAGCGAGCTCACGGTACTGAGCCAGGGCAGTACGAATACCGCCGGAGAGCTTTTTCATGATCTTGGTCTGGGCAGCACCGCCTACACGGGACACTGAAATACCAGGGTCTACGGCCGGGCGCACACCTGAATTGAACAGGCTTGAAGTCAGGAAGATCTGACCGTCGGTAATGGAAATCACGTTGGTCGGAATGAAGGCTGACACGTCGCCTGCCTGGGTCTCAATAATAGGCAGGGCGGTAAGTGAGCCGGTCTTTCCTTTAATCTTTCCGCCTGACTTTTCTTCAAGATACTGGGCATTAACGCGGGCAGCACGCTCCAGAAGACGTGAATGCAGGTAGAACACGTCGCCGGGGTATGCTTCACGCCCAGGCGGACGGCGCAGCAGCAGGGAAATCTGGCGGTAGGCCACTGCGTGCTTGGACAGATCGTCATAGACAATCAAAGCGTCCTCGCCCTGATCGAGGAAGTACTCGCCCATGGCGCAGCCGGCGTAAGGAGCGAGGTACTGCAATGCAGCAGTATCAGCAGCCGATGCGGCCACCACGATGGTGTTGGCAAGGGCGCCCTCTTCTTCGAGCTTGCGCACTACTGAGGCGATGGTGGAAGCTTTCTGGCCGATGGCTACGTAAATGCAGCGCACGCCATAGTTCTTCTGATTGATGATGGTGTCGATGGCCAGGGCGGTCTTGCCGGTCTGACGGTCGCCGATGATGAGCTCACGCTGGCCGCGGCCGATCGGGATCATGGAGTCCACGGCCTTGTAGCCGGTCTGAATAGGCTGTGACACGCTCTGACGGGCAATAACGCCCGGGGCGATCTTCTCCACCGGATAGAAGGTGTCGTGCTCAATCGGGCCCTTGCCGTCAATCGGCTCGCCTAAGGTGTTGACCACGCGGCCGAGCAGGTTATTGCCCACCGGCACTTCCAGAATACGGCCGGTGCTCTTGACCTTCATGCCCTCGGATAAGTGGGAGTAGGGGCCGAGCACAATGGCACCGACGGAGTCGCGCTCCAGGTTTAAGGCAAGGCCGTACAGACCATTGCCAAAATCGAGCATTTCGCCCTGCATAACGCTGGCCAGGCCGTGAATACGCACAATGCCGTCGTTGACCGATACGATAGTACCTTCATCACGGGCCTGTGTCACAACCTTAAACTGCTCGATACGCTGTTTGATGAGCTCAGCAATTTCAGTTGAATTTAACTGCATCTTTTACCTCTTGTTATTTGAGGCTGGTGGACAAGTCCTGAAGACTTGTCTTAACACTAGCATCAATGACTTCATCGCCGATCTTGAGGATTGCGCCGCCGATGATGCCTGCATCAATCTTGTTGACAAGACGCGCGGTGCAGCCGTATTTGGCGGCAATCTTGTCAGACAGAGCCTTAAGCTCTGCAGCATCAAGCGGACGGGCTGAAGTAACTTCAGCTTCCACAATGTGTTGATCTGCTTCCTTTAAGCGCATGAACTCTTCAAAGATTTCAGGGGCCACTTCAAAGCGGCCGTTTTCGCTTAACAGGGCGATAAAGTTTTTGCCGAAATCGTTCAGGAGATTTTCCTGCCCTTGACTTAAAAGTCTGCACATTGCATCGGCAGCGCTTTCAGGCGAGCTGGCGTTCTTGAGGTAGGATAAAAATACCTCATCGCGGCAGGCATCGGCCATAGCCTCAAGCATTACCTGCCAGCTGTCCACGCAGCTGTTTTCCTTGGCGCATTCGTATGCAGCCTGTGCATAAGG
>JADINH010000040.1 GCA_017694225.1 Candidatus Avisuccinivibrio stercorigallinarum | reverse complement strand
GAGGTCGTTCCACACCTTGCGGACGCATCCGCCGGTACGGGCAAGGAAAACACGCTGTATAGCACATGCCAGGAGATTGAGTTTGAACTTCCTTGCAAGATAAACAACCACTTACAGCACCTTCCGTTTAGGACTAACACGGAATTACCATAACACAAAAACAAATAAAAAAACGAAATTTATTTGATAAGGCTTCTCAATTCATCCCTCGACTAAAGTCGAGGGTTTTCTTGAGAGATTTCTATAATATCGACATTTCTTTATTATTGCGGTGAGCGCGACATTGCTCACCGCACCTAAGCTTTTAAGCCTGTCTGGCAGCAAAATCCTGCACCAGGGCGCAGCAGCTGCGCAGATCAGCAAGAAATTTCCCGTTCTCAGTAAGCTCTCCAAACAACAGTCTGGTCTGTGCGTAGGCTGCGATCGGATCGGCAGCGCTGAGCACCTTATCGGCCCAGGCCTTGTCAAAACTGCTGTCCTGATACTCAAAGGGCACCTTGCCAGCCTGCAGCAGGGTCAGGAAGTTTAAGTACAAAGCAGAGATCAGCACCACGCCTTTGGCATCAACGCCCAGGCGGTAGCAGTCAAGCAGAGTGGGCTTTACAAACATGATCATCTTGGAGAAGCTGTCCTGGCAGATGCGCTGCAGGGTGTCACGGATGTGATCGTTCTTGAAGCGGCGCAGCACCTCATCGCGGTAGGCCGGGAGATTAAGCGGGCAGCCCTTGAGGCAGGGAATGACGCTTTCGGTCACATAGTGGTAAGCGAGGGCCGAGAGCTCTTCATCCTGCGCACATTCAAACACATAGTTATAGCCCTTGATGACGCCGGAGAGCGCAAGCAGGCTGTGGCTGGCGTTTAAGATGCGCAGCTTGGCATCCTCATAGGGGGCGACGTCTTTGACCAGCTCCACATCTGCCTTTTCCAGGGCCGGACGGCCGGCTGCAAAGTTGTCCTCAATCACCCACTGGAAGAAGCTCTCGGCCATTACCGGGACGAGGTCATCGATGCCGGTCTTCTCCTTAATCTCAGCGCTTAAAGTTGCAGCCGGGCGCGGGGTGATGCGATCGACCATGGTGTTGGGGCAGGTGCAGTGCTCATTTAAGAAGGTGACGAGATCGTTCTCACCCTGCAGCTGCAGGAACTGGGTGAGGCCTGACTTAAATTTATGGCCGTTTTCACGCACATTGTCGCAGCACAGCAGGGTGAGCGGGGCGCCGCCGAGCTTAACGCGCTGTTTTAACATCGCGGCAATCACGCCATAGATGGTGCCCACACCGCCCTTTAAGTCAGCGGCCACCGCCTGATCGGCGCTTTGCAGCTTGAGCTCGTTGTCAAGGTAATAACCGGCTTCAGTCACGGTAAAGGAAATCACCCTGGTGTCAGCTGCGGCACCGGCAGCAATCAGTGAGGGCAGGCCCGGTTCAAAGGGGAACACCTTGGACAGGGCCTTGATGGTCGTAAATTCTGCCTCACCCTCCGGGGAGATGGTCTCCAGGGTATAGCTCAAATCCTGCTTTAAGAGGCCCTGCACGGTGCGCTCGGCATCGTCGCGGATGTTGCCGGCCTCAAAACGCCAGTCTGTGCACAGACCTGCCTTAATCAAGCGGTCAAAGCAGTATTCCTGATGGGCACGGTGGAAAGAACCCAAACCTAAATGCAGCCAAGTATTCATATCTACAGCTCCTGTTAACTTTGTAAGACTTTTACGTAAGTTTTACGTGTAAGTCTCATTATAAAGATTACAGCGCCGGAAAAAGAGGCCTTGATCACACTTTTGACTAAGACTTACGAAAAAGTTAAATTATTTAGTGGCAGAGGGCCTCCCGGGCCGTTACATTAAAGAAGCAGCACAGCAGATAACAGCGAATAACAGCGGAGCGAACGAACTATGGCAAAAGCAATTCAGGGGCTGACCGGACTTAACGTGCGCGGCATCAACCGCCGGCTGGTGCTCTCCTGGCTGTATACAGCCGGGGGCGGCACCAAGCATCAGCTGGTCAGAGAGCTCAATATGAGCCTGTCCACCGTGGATCAAAATTTAAAGGAACTGGAAAATGCCGGACTTATCGTGCAGCAGGGCTTTACTGACAGCACCGGCGGGCGCCCGGCACGGCGCTACGGGGTCAATCCGCGTTATAAATGCGCCGTGGGCATCGGCATCTTAAAGGGCTCGGTGCATCTGTGCGCGGTTGATTTAAACGGCAGCCTGCTCTCCTCACGTGAACTGCCGCTGCCCTTTGAGGACAGTGAAGCCTTTTTTGCAGGACTGGGGCAGGGCTTTAAGGCCTTCCTCTCCGACAATCAGATTGCTGCCTCCTCGCTGCTGCCGGTCAATGCCGCGGTGCAGGGCCTGCCCTCTGCTGACGGCAAAGAGATAGCCTTTGGCGTGCTGCTTCACAATCAGGGACAGCAGGCAGACAGGCTGTCAGCGAAGCTGGGCACTGAGGTCAAATGGGTGCACGACTCGGCTGCCGCTGCCTTTTATGAGCTGCATGAACACCCGGGGCTTAACAACGCAGTGCTCTTTTTGTTAAACCGCAATTTCGGCGGAGCGCTCATTATCGGCGGGCAGGTGGTGTCAGGCAGCGGGGGCTGGGCCGGAACGCTGGAGCACATCTGCCTCAACCCCGAGGGCACACGCTGTTACTGCGGCAGCCGCGGCTGCGCGGAGACGGTGCTTTCGGCCGATGCCTTAAGGCAGCAGGCGGGGCTTGAGATCCCGGAGTTTTTTGCGCGCCTGCGCGCGGGAGATCATGACTGCCGTGAGGTATGGAGCCGCTATTTAAATACGCTGGCGCTGCTGATGCGCAATACCCTGCCGCTGGTGGACGGTGAGCTTATTCTCTGCGGCTATCTGGTGCCTTTTATGACGGAGGATGATTTAGATACGCTCCACAGGCTTATCAACGCCAATCTGCCCTTTGACTTTGCGCGTGAGCGCCTGAGCGCGGGCAGCAGCGGCGATCTTTCACCGGCCCTGGGCGCGGCCTTAATGAGCGTGGATGCCTATTTAAAGGCTGAGGTGCTGACCTCCGGGAGCTTTGAGCGCATTTAAAGGCGGGGAGCTGAAAACAAAACTCCGCCCGGAGGCGGAGCTGTGCAGGGGACTTAAGTCTTATTTAAGATTTAAGACGGCCTTGGTCAGGCGCAGGTCTTAAGCGTAAGTCTCTTCAGTCACCTCATGGGCCGTGACGTCCTCGACGTCTTTAATCATGCCGGGGAAGGCCTGATTTAACTGCGCCTGAATGCCGTCATGCAGGGTGGAACCCACCATGGAGCAGCCCAGGCACCCGCCCTTAAAGCGCATGCGCACCACATTGTCCGGTGTCATTTCCACCACCTCGACGGCGCCGCCGTGGCCGGCCAGCTCCGGGTTTACCACCTTGTCAATGAAGTGGCGCACCTTGTCCTCCAAAGTGGCGTCCTCGGGCAGATCGCTCTTCTTTAAGTTCGGGGCGTGGAAGGTGAGGATGTCCTCGCCTTTGTCGTCCTTGCCCATGTCGATATAGGACTCATCAAGATACAGGCTGACAGAGCGGTCAATCACCACTTCAAAGCCCTCAAATTTGAAGTGCTCGTCGTTGGGGGTAATGTAATCCTTGGGGCAGTATAAAATGCCGCATTCCACGCCGGGAGTGCCGGGGTTGGTGGCAGTCAGGCGGATGGCCAGGCCTTCCATCTTCTGCTTTGCAATGATCTTTCTAAAATAGGCCTGTGCGGGCTCGGTAACGGTAATTTTGCTCATAAAAAATCCGAATGTTCTGACCTCTTAAGCGGGATCTGCTTAACAATTTAGCAAAGCAAATTCTTTGCATTTACTGCTCTGAATTATATCAGGGTGGGACGCACCTGCAGCAGAGCGCGCTGCAGAAGAATGTACAGCTGCAAAAACTGCGCTGCAGCAAGGCTTTGCGCG
>JADINH010000039.1 GCA_017694225.1 Candidatus Avisuccinivibrio stercorigallinarum | reverse complement strand
GCCATCAACGAGTTCTTAAAGTCCGGCATCGCCTACGGCCCTGCCAAGGCTGCCAACGCAGGCGGCGTGGCCACCTCCCAGCTGGAGATGGAGCAGAACGCCGGCATGACCTCCTGGACCTTCGAGGAAGTCGACGGCAAGCTGCACAACATCATGACCGGCATCTACAATGCCGCTGCTGAGACCGCCAGGGAGTTTGGCTGCGAGGGCAACTTAGTGCTCGGCGCCAACATCGCCGGCTTCCGCAAGGTAGCTGACGCCATGATCGCCCAGGGCGTGCTCTAATACCGCATTTGGTTTGGAAAATTTCTTGACTGAAGGCTGCCTGAGGGCAGCCTTTTTCATGCCCGGGAAAAACAAAAGCGCTAAGGCTTGCGGGCGCTGACTGCATACTCAAAGAGCTTTTTATTGCAGTTGCGCTTGCGCACCACCGTGCAGTCCACATCCACAAACCCCGCATCCTGCAGCAAATCAGCATAAATCTGATCTGTGGGCACCAACACCCCATAAAAGCTTGAGTTGCCTACAATGTAAAACACCCTGCCCCCACGGCAGAGACCGGCAAAAGCCGAGTGCAGATGCTCACGCATATCCTCAAAGTACTTGAGCACATAATTTGCCATCAGCCGGGCTGACTTGTGATCTGCCTTAGCTATCTTATCTGCCAGCGCGCAGATGTACTGCGGCAGTGTGCCGGCGCTGTGCCAGCTGCCCAGCCTGCTCGTAGCCCGGCCCCAGGTGCCGCCGATGGCCTGCCAGTCAAGTTCTCCTGCCTGCCCGGCACTTTTAAGCATATCCATCCAGAACATGTAAGGGCGCAGCTCACGGATGTAAGAGATGCGGTTTGGATACGGCGGCGAGGTAATGATGGTGTCAAATTGGTTTGTAAACTGAGCCGGGGCATCTCTGGCGTCCCGGAGCAAAACTTGAGCTTGGGCTTGCGGACAAATGGCTGCACCCTCTGAGACCATGCTGCAGCTCTGCAGGAATTGCTCCCTTGCAGCTTTAGGATCAAAGGCCTCCTCAGCAATTGCTGTTGATACTGCATCTGCTGCATCTGCTGCATCTGCCGCATTTGCTGCACCTGTTGTGTTCTTAAAGGAAGTGGATACATGATTGAAAGCAGCATTGGACAATTCAATCACCATGCGGCAGAAGGCAATCTGCAGCAGCTGCACCACCTCCCCATCGCATGTACTGCGCAGCTCCCAGATGGCACCCTTGAGCCTGGCCAGGAAATCCGCCTGCGCCCTGCCCCACCAGCGGTCAAGATTAAAGATGGGCGGAAGCGCAGCGGGCTGGCAGCGCTGCAGATCACCTGCCAGCTCAGCTGCAATATGCACAAATGCTGCTCTCGTTTCAGATGAGTACTGACAGAGCTTGACATTGCCAAGCCACACCAAAAAGGGATTGATATCAAAGGCAAAAGAATTAATTCCCTGATTGGCACACACCAGCGCGGTGGTGCCGCTTCCCGAGAAGGGGTCGAGCACGCAGCGCGGCTTGTAATCAAGCTCCTGTAACAGCTGCTCCACCAGGCGCACGGAATACGCCGGGGTCAGGCGCAGCCAGCCGTGCCTGCCCAGTTCCTGATTGTATTTAAAGGTCAGTGTCGCATTCTGCGCAATGTTCTGCTGCATTGTTCCTTTACCGCTCCTGTGCCGCAGCAGCGGCGTCTTTACAGGCAAATTTTGACCCTGCCTGCAAAGGCGCTGCCGGCAAAGCATTGATTTTTAAAGAAAATTTTACCCGCAGCTAACCAAAAAACGTTAAAATTTTTAAAGCGTTTTGTGCGCTCTGCCGATCTAAAAATAGAAGAAGGCAGTGCCCGCCAATGTTTGGGTAAGCATTGGCCCGGCTTTAAAAACAATAAGAACATTAAGAGGCTTCGTTTCTATGCAGTGGTATCTCAATCTCTCCGTCAAGGTGAAGCTTATCATCAGCTTCTCCATCGTCACCATCCTGGCCCTCATCATCAGTGCGGTGGCCATCAACTCCTCCATCAACAGCTTCTCGGTGGCTGAAGATATTCACTGGACCCTGCAGGAGCGCTACGGACGCATCAACAATGCCCGCACCGGCATGACCGTGGTTAACAATGAGCTGGCCGATGCCCTCTATCATCAGGATTCACTCAATAAAGCAGAAGAGGCCTTCCCGGCAGCCTTAAAGGCTGTGGATGCCCTGCAGACTGCCCGCTTCCCCAAGGAAATCGGAGCGATTAAAGAGAATACTGCCGCCTACTTTAAGATTTACACCGACAGCTTCAAGCCCCTCATCCTCTCAGGTGACGGCGCCGGGGCCGCTGAGATCTTCAACCGCGAGCTGATGCCGCGCTCCAGGATAATTTTTGAAAACCTGACCTACGTCATCAACAATCAGCTCGACGAAGCCCGCGGCTATGCCGACACCCTGTCAGATCCCACTCCGACCATTGTGATCGCGGTGGTAACTGCAGTGGCGCTTGTCTTCTCCATCTTCATTGCGCTGTTCTCGGCAAGCTACATCAACCGCAACCTGCGCTATGTCATCGGACACGCTGAGACCATCGCCAACGCCGATCTCTCGCAGGAAGCCAAATCCCGCTCCAAAGATGAGTTCGGGCAGCTGGTCGACACCTTTGAGCGCATGCGCCAAAATCTGCGCTGGAAGATGAACCACATCGCCAAGCAGTCTGAACAGGCGGTGCAGCAGATCACCAATGTAAAGCAGATTGCAGGCAGCGTGCAGACCGCCGCCAAGGACACCGAGAACCGCGCCATCACTGTGGCCGCGGCCTCGGATGAAATGGTATCCACCACCCAGGACATTGCCCGCAACTGTGAGACTGCAGCCTCGGATTCTGAGAACTCCAGCCAGATCACCCAGCAGGGCGTGCAGCATCTTGAGGCTTCCATCAACGGCATTCACGAACAGACCGAGCAGACCAAGAATGACGCCCGCATGGTTGAACAGCTCGTGGAGCAGTCAAAGCGCATCGGTGCAATTGTCGAGACCATTGAGGATATTGCACAGCAGACCAACCTGTTGGCCCTGAACGCGGCCATTGAGGCTGCCCGTGCCGGCGAGGCCGGTCGCGGCTTTGCCGTGGTGGCAGATGAAGTCAGAGCCCTGGCCTCACGCACTTCAAAGTCCACCCAGGAGATCACCGGCATGGTTGAGACCATTCAGAACGATGCTCTGGCTGCCTCCGAGAGCATGCAGAACTCAGTCAACAACATGAATGAGCTGGCCTCCAGCACTCAGGGCCTGGGTGACACCCTGCAGGAGATCATCTCCACCGTGAACAATGTCCACGGGCAGATCACCCACATTGCCACGGCAGCTGAAGAGCAGACCACGGCCACCGCTGAGATCTCAACCAACATGCAGTCCATCACCACGGCAGCCCAGAGCCTGGCCTCTGATGCATCCAATGCCGCTGCCGGTGTTGATCAGGCCGTGGAGATGCTCCGTCAGGTGGATCTGGCCTTAGGCGAGTTCAAGCTCTAAGCTTTTTAATGCCTGAGCCCTGCCGCAGGATCGGCTCAGCTCAGGCTGTCTTTTGGTTTTTGGTTTGGTTTTACTTTTGGTTTTGGTTTTACTTTTGGCTTAGGCCATAAAAAGTTCCCGGCAGCAGACCGTGAGCGCACTGCAGGGAGCCTTACGGCTCCCTTGCTTTTACAGAATGCAGCTCTGCCCAAAGTCTGTCAGGGAAGCAAGGCAGCACTGCAGCGCAGAGCAGGGCCGGGTGATCCCTGAATTTGTGCAGGATTAAGCGCAGTGCAGCGACCCCCGCAAGCGCACTGTTTTGATCAGCAGGCGGCGAATTTCTGTGATGCAGTATACATTTTTAGGGTATAATGCACCTGCGTTTGTCAGGCTGCAGAGCGTGATTTTACCTGCAGTCAGAGCGCTTTAGCGCTTACTTTTGGTAAAAGGTTTTTGGAAACTTTTTTATGAACTTCAACACTTATTCAAAATTAGCTCTGGCTGCAGCCGCAGCTGCCCTGCTGGCCGGATGCAATGACAGCACCGCTTCTACTTCTGCCGCAGCCCCTGCAGCATCAGCTGATGATGCCGTAATGCAGAGCTCCCTTTTGCACAAGAGACTGCCCGCTTCCTGCTTTGTTAAGGATTCTGACAATCTGCCTTTCTGCATGACAGGCGACACCTTAATCTATGAGCCCAATCCTGATAAAAAGGATCAGGCCACGGTAAACGAAGTCATCGGCGGCTACTGCGATGCCACCAAGGCTTTAACCGTGCATGGCAATTCCGTGATCTGCTCTTTCCAGCAAAACCGCACCTACAATGCCAACCCGGTCAATCAGCAGGCTATTGTGGCCTCCAATCTGCAGACCGGTGCCGATTACCTCGCTCAGGTCGAGCGCATCCCTGGTATTCAGCAACTTGATCAGGGCATCTATGTCCTTTATCTGCAGCACGGCGCCAATGACGCCCCGGCCGTGACCAATGACGTGGCCGTTCAGATTGAGACCAAGCTCTTAAATCCGGAGCTGCGCGTCCACAGCTATATGCTCGATGATCTGCTCACTCTCGACTCCCTGGCCCAGGGCAATCCTTTTGCCAAGATCTTCCCGACCTTGAAGAAGGGTGATGTGGTGCGCGTCTACATCGACTTCCGCAACTATCCGGGTGTGTGGAATGTGGACAGCTCCCTGCAGGGTCTGCCTTACATATGGGAAGTCAAGGTTCTTGACGTCAAGGACAAGGCTTTAGTCATTCAGCAGCAGAAAGCTGCCCAGCTGCGCCAGCAGCAGCTCCTGCAGCAGCAACAGGCTGAGCAGGAAGCCGCTCAGTCAGCTGAGGATACCAAACCCGCTGAAGAGAACAAGAAAAAGTAATTAAGCAAAAGCTCTTTGGCTGCGCTATACTGTGCCTGAAGATAACGAAACACACAAAAAGCGTGGGGCACAGTTAAGGCACAAGAATTTTCAGCTTTAGTAATCTGTAATATTTCAACGCTGGGGCACCGCAAGGTGCCCTGCTTTTTTCTTAACAGAAGCAAAAGAAATCCTGGGCACGGCAGACGGCGCGGCAGAGGATGACGCAGGACGGGAATGCTGCTGCAGATGCGCAGCCGGGAGCTGCAGACTTTCTTCAGGATGGTTTGAAGTTCCCAGGACCGCTGTGCGGCCCTGAGAGCAGAAGACTGACTGTTGTGCTGCAGAGTGCAGCAGATGTCAGCTTAGAGGTCTAACACCTCAGGCATGGTGTAATAGCCGGGGGCTTTGCCCTGCAGCCACTGAGCGGCACGCAGTGCTCCGCGGGCAAAGGTGGCGCGGCTGGAGGCATGATGGGACAGATCCACACGCTCACCGTCAGCGCAGAACATCACGGTGTGC
>JADINH010000005.1 GCA_017694225.1 Candidatus Avisuccinivibrio stercorigallinarum | reverse complement strand
GCTCTCGCTTATCTACTCCAATGTCGCGAAGATCTCCTTTTATGTGCTCTCCTGCGTGCTGGCCGCGGCGGCCTGCTTTGCCCTGTGCGACATCTTCGTGTTAAAAGCCGCCCGCGCCGTGACCGCCCCCTCGCACTTTATGCAGGCACTGTACTGCGTCATCATCAGCGACGTGTTCTTTTTGGCGCTCACGCCCTTTGTACTGCTGCAGCGCTTCAAACCGCTGGATTTTGTAAAGGCGGTGCCCTTGTCAGCAGCCTGGATGAGCGGCGTGATCTTCACGGTGGCAGGCTTTAATCTCACCTCGGTCACTGCAGGCAATATCGTGCTCTCCCTGCGAGGCGCCGCTGCGGTGCTGCTCACCGCCCTGTTCTTTAAAACCAGTATTTCAGGTGAAGGGCGCTTTACCATCAAGCTCACCACCGCGCTTGGCATGTGCCTCTGCGTCGGGCTTTACTACCTGGAAAGTTAAGCTCCAGCAATACCTGCAAGGATCAATTCCCGTAAGTCTCCGTCTGCTGTCCATGTTAAGAGCATTGCAGCAGGCGCAGGCTTGTGCGATGATGGCAGTAACTTCAATTCCTGATTTACGCACCGCAGGGTGCACAACAGCTGGAGCTAACATGTCATCACTAAAACTTTGCGGCTTCTACTTAATGATCGCCTTTGATTTTTCGCTTTTATGGTATCTCCTCAAAGAGATTATCAACAACTGGAGCGGCAATCTGGTTTTCGGCCTGCTGGCCTCAACGACTGCGATGTTCATCACTTCCCTGTTCCTCATCAAGGTCTATCCCATGCACGAAGAGAACGCTGAAAAGATCCGAGAGTGCATGCGCCCTGAACTAAAAGAGCTCAAGCACAGTCTCACCACCATCTTTTTAGTCGGCTTGGTCTTGGGCGTGACCAATCTGCTGTTGAAACCTCACACCTTCAGCGTAATTGCATTTTTTGGACCGTTCAAACTGCTGCCTGACAGCTTTGTCTGCGCCTACCTGATCCTCACCCTGATCAAATACTGCCATACTTTCCTCATCCTGGACAAGATAAGAAACGAGCACGAAAAATTCGATCCAGATTTTCCCCGCTCAGAAGATTAAGAGCAAGCCAGCGCCGCCTGCGCACCGTGCAGACGGCGTTAAAAGTCACTTCAAGCAAGCTTTACAAACCGGCTCTCCGCTTTGCGTCTGACAAAACACGTCGGGCAGCTGAGCATAACAGCTGGTTTGGGCTTACACTATGCAGCAATTTTCAGGCGGCAGGCAATGCCGGTAAATCTTGGTTTTAACACAAGTTCGAACAATTTAAGATGGATAAAACAGCCCTTATCACTCAATGCTTAAGACTGCACGCGCTGCGCGCCGATCCGCTGCGTGCCCTCACCTGCACCGTGATTTACATCACCGGTCTGTGGATGACCTGCTTTGGTGTGGTCATGATCTTAAAGAGCACACTGGGCGTCGATGCCTGGAACGGCGTAATGGCCGGCATGACCGTGCTCACCCCGCTCTCGCTGGGGGTGTGGTCGGTGATCGTGCAGGGCACTTTCTGGCTGACTGCTGCCATCATCAGCCACCGCCCGGATTTTCTGTGCTTTATCCCCATTCTGCTCAAGGGCATCGGCTTTGATCTGGCAGTGTGGGTGCTCGATTTCGTGCCCACAGCATCCGATCCCGTCACCATGGCACTGTATTACGCCACAGGCTATCTCACCCTGGCGCTGGGCACCGGCTTTTACATCACACTGAACTTCTCCAAGATGCCGATTGACGGCCTGATGGTAGCCATCTCCGAGCGCTTTGGCATGCGTCTGAGCCGCGCGCGTTTGTGCATTGAGGTCTCAGGCTTTGCCTGCCTCTTTGCCTGTGCCGGCCCTTTTGGCATTGGCACCATCATCGCCACCTTCACCTTCGGGAACGCCGTGGCTGCAAGCCGCACTCTGGCACAGCGCTGTCTGCGCCCGCTGCTTGCAGGCAGCAGGGAAAAAACTCACTGAGCTTAACAAGGGTGCGGCAGATGATCAGCGTTGAGCCCTGCGCGGCAGGCCGATCATCCGGGGCTGCAGCTGTACACGGCGCTGCTGACTTAACTCAAGAAAAGGCTTTGAAACTCTGGTGCTGGACACGCCCGGAAACACTGAGCGCGCCCGCAAGTTCCATCTAAGGGCAGGTATTAAGCCCCTTTGCCTATGAGGAGAGATGCCTCCTGCTTACCGCCCGCCCTGTCTGCCGGAGCGGTGCGGCTTTTTCCTGCTGCATCCAAAGCAGGACTGAAGCTATAAGGTGCCGCCGGAGGCAGCGGATTTGCCCGGGGTGCCGAGCTTGTCCTTGCAGAATTGCACCACCTTGTCGATCACTGCATCCTGATACCACGGAGCATCACCATGTGCTGCGTTCTCTACCAGAATGTACTGTGCATCTTCGCCGCGCTCCTGCAGGGCCTTGAAGAGCTTCACGCTCTGCAGCGGACTTACCAGTTTGTCCTGCGCACCGTGCAGCAGGAGCATCGGCGGCTCATTGCCGTCCACGTGATGCAGCGGGCTGGCCTCATCGGCCTTCTGCGGATCTGAGAAAATATCCGCCCCGGCAAAGGTATTGAAGGCAGGTCCGTGCACTAAAAGAGCCTCGGTCACTGCCGGGGAGTGATGCACCGCCTCAATCTCAGCGCCCAGGCCCTCGCCGATGGAGCGCAGATCCGAGATGCCGTAGAAGGACACTGCTGCCTGTACCTCAGAGGAATACTCCAGGTTCTCGCCCACATCAAACTTTCGCTCGCCGTTGGTGCACGCCGTCATCATGGACAGATAACCGCCGGCTGAGTCGCCTATAACTCCGATGTGATCTGCATCGATGTTAAAGCGCTCTGCGTTGGCACGCAGATAACGCACCGCAGCCTTGGCATCCTCCAGCAGGGCCGGGAATTTATCGGGCACAGTGCGGTATTCAGCAGCCGCCACCACAAAGCCCTCACGGGCAAGAGCGGTGCGCAGCTCAATGAATTTCTCCCAGGCTGCCGTGGTAAAGCCGCCGCCCGGCAGATAAACCAGAGCAGGCTTTTTGACTGTGGTGCGCGGCACCATGATGGTCATGCGCAGCTGGCGCACACTGTTAAGCGAAAAGGCCTGATGGTAGATGATGCCGGAGATGGTATCTGTCTGCGCCTGCACCGGTGTGATTTTGACCACCTGAGCCCCGGCGGTATAGCCCATTAAGGCCGCTGCCACGGAAGTTTGGGCAGCACCGCCCTGCCCCTCAGCTGCACAGGCACCCTGCGCACTTAACATCACACCTGCCAGCATTGCACCAATCCCCAAAAGCATGCGATTTTTAAACATTAATACCTCCGTTTTTTGACTTCCGTTCCAAATTTGAATGCGCGAAAGCGTGCAGCTGCTGCGTTTTCACGCATTTTTGTTATTATCGCAGACAGCAGCCTCACTGCAGAGCCAAGCTCCTGCTTTAATGTATTGCATCTGACTGCGCCAAAACATGCCGGAGTGCAAAAATTTTGAATGCGTGGTCAGGAGAGTTCTTTATTAATTGACAAAATTGAGGATTTTGCATGGATTTCACCAAGCGTATTCTGCCGTCACTGACCGAGCTTAACGCCGTCTCAGACAAGTTTTTTGAAGGCAGAGGAGCGGACGACATCTCTCTTATCCTGCATCTGATTTCAGTGGGAGATGCGGTGCGCGCTGCGGTGTTTTCCGGACTGCAGCAGGAGTGCGAGCTCTCGGAGGGCCGCTTTATCCTGCTGGTGGAATTAAAGACTAAGGGCAGACCGCTGGCACTGACTGAACTTGCTGATCGCACCGGCGTCTCCGCTGCCTCCTGCTCCATCATGGTAAAGCGCATGCTGCAGGAGAAACAGCCGATGATCTCCAAGGAAATCAATGCCGAGTGCAGCAAGAGCGTGCTCATTGCCCTGACCCCCTACGGTGAGGCAGTAATCGAGCAGGCCTTAAAGTCTGTCTTCTCCTGCATGCAGAGCACCTCAGCCCTGCTAAGCGATAAAGACAAGCAGGAACTGCTGACACTGCTGCAAAAACTCTACAGCAAGCTGCAGTGAGGCGCTTTTTCCCATCCTTTTATGCAGGGCGCTGCTGTGCTAGAATTTTGGTTCGTTTCATCTTGTTAAAGCACCGTCAGGCCCTTTATCTGGAGGAAAACCATGCTGCTGATGCGCCGCAATTATGCTGACAAAAAGGACTTGGAGCTCTCCCATGAGGAGCTGCACGATGAAAAAGCCCGCCGTGCGTATACCATAGAGACAGCCGAGGCTATGCTCGCCTTAAGCGAGCGCAGCAGCGGCACCTTGTTCGAAGAAGACTTCAAGCTCTACTCCAAGGGAAAAATCAACCTGGCTGAGCTTAATCTGCGCATTCAAGCCCGCATACAGCAGTCCTTTGAGCTGATGCCGCCGCAGTAAAAACACCAAACACAAGAACACAGGAGATACAGATGCTAAGCCGCAGCAGCGTTACGCCGTTTTTAAACACTCTGATCAAATTAAACTTCATCAACCTGATGGAGCACCCCATTAAGGGCAGCTATGATCTGGAGCATTTAAACGCCGTGCATGCAGCGATGTTCAGAAACTTCAGCGAGTTCGGGCTCCATCCCGGCGGACTGCGCGAGGAGGTAAAGGAAGGCTATCTCTTTCAGCGCGATGCTGATGTGAAGTGGCATGACAAGAGCTACAAGATAACCTACGTGCACGCGCGCTTTAACGCCGCTGACCGGCAGATGCTCACGGATGAACTTGCCAAACTCAAGGTCGAGGAGTTTAAAAAGCTCAAGACCCGTGAATTTGCAGAGCGGCTGGCTGACATCTTCATCAAGCTTTTGTATCTCTTCCCCTACCGGGACATGACACAGCCCACCCTGCTGGCCTTCTTCCGGCAGTTTGCAGTGGAGTGCGGCTTTGACACGCTCTTTGGCAGCAAACACGAGAGCAATGTCGCCCTGTTCTACTTCACCTCCATGAAGGCGGTAAATGAGCTGGCCTTGACCTTCCTTGACAGCGAGAGCGCAGTCATCATCCGCCGCCACATTCAGGGCGTAGAGCGCTTCATGAGCTTCAGGCAGTTGTTCTTTGAGCTCTGCCGCCCCTTTACGGCAGTGGTGTTCAACAATCTCACCGCCGACTCAGCAGAAGAATCCGAAGGCAGCATATCAGGCTTTCAGCGGGCTTTTGCCAAGAACTCACAGCGCGCCGTCAAAGCCTATCCGGAGATCGCACCGATGGTGCAGAGCTTTATGCTAAGCGTGGCCACCACCATCAAATCAGGCAGCAGCCGCGAAGCACAGGAGCTGACCTTAAACAAGCTTGCCCATGACTGCATTGACAAATTGATGGAAGGCGGCCTCGACAGTGCCAAGCCCGCCTCACTTATTCTGCGCCCGCGCCGCCCAGGGAATATAGTGCAAGCATGACAACAGAAAGGCATTAAATTACAGCCAAACAAAATATGTGAAGTTTAAGCCAATTTCCTCGGTGAACTTAGGGATTTACCTCTATGCCACTGATCAACATGCTTAGAACATGGGCAATGTAAACTTCAGCATAATTGGACTGAGGCCTTAATTCAGCAGATATGAAAATACCACTAACCGCAGGCTTTATCGTCACCTGCCATTCAACAAGAGCCGATGGCATCGACCATTACAGTTCAATTGCAACAATAAAGATCATTTTGGCTTTTCCTTGAAATAGTCATTAAAGATTTCAACGTAGAGCAGATTAAAAATTTATTTGTTAATAATGTGATAAATCTCTAAAATTTTAATTTTATTTAGTTGTAAAATTTACATTAAAGTATGTGTGTTTTTAATTTTTAACGTTTTAAAATGGTTACAAGTTTAATAAATTAAGCTGTTCTTCTAAGTTCGTTTCATTAGAAAATGTGAGCTTGCTTTTGTAGGGTGATTTTATGGAACATAATAGAGACGGTAAATTGTTATATCATTTTACTGATATATCAAACCTTCCAGGCATTTTTAGCTTTGGTCTGATGTCCAGAGCTGCACTAAATAGATCTCATCTGAATTTTTCTGATAATGCCAATCATGAAATTCTCTCGAAAAGAGCTAATTTCTTGATAAATGGAGACAAACGGATTGACCTTGCCGAATGTGTACCTTTTCATTTTAAGGCTAAAACTCCTTTTGATTATGCTCTTGTACATAAAGCCTCTCTTAATATTGAGAACCTTGTATATATAACCATTCCTAGAACTTTAGCAGCTCAAAATCCAGAATACTTCTTTGTAATTCCACGTCACCCAGTTAGCAGCAATCCGCCTATTTTGCCTTATAATGAAGGTATTCAGCAAGTACTTTGGGATGATCTAGATAATAGGTCTCCAGATTCATTTTTAGATCATCAGAAAAATATAAACCGTATGGCTGAGTGTATTGCTTTAAGAACCATTAGAGCGGAGGAATTTCTGAGTATTTACGTTTACAGTGAAACTACTGCGATTAAAGTTAATGATCTTCGTTACCATTATTCACCAATGGCAAATTTTTACATTAATGTTAATCCAAATATGTTTCCTAGTATTAAACGCTAATAATCAAAACTCGATGGAATATTTGAGGTGACGATATGTCCTTATATTTTACACATGGCAATATTTTTGCTTCAGACGCCGAAGCTTTAGTTAATACTGTTAATTGCGAAGGCTACATGGGTAAAGGCTTAGCATATCAATTTAAACTTAAATATCCAGAGAATAATAAAGGATACATACAAGCCTGCCGTAATGGTGATCTTGCAATAGGTAAGCTCTATACCTGCTTTGAACAAGGTAAATTGATAATCAACTTTCCAACCAAGAACAAGTGGAGAGCAAAATCTAAGATGTCTTATATTGAAGACGGCTTAGATGATTTAATTAGAATTATTGAAACTAATAATATTAAGAGTATTGCATTACCTCCATTAGGTTCAGGGAATGGCGGTCTTGAATGGGAAAGTGTAAAAGATCTCATTTTAAATAAATTAAACAATATTGCCCTAACTACAGATATTTATATTTATGAACCAGTACCAAACGCTTCAATTTTTGAAAGAGGCTTAATTCCTTCAAAACCGCCACGCTTGAATTTATCTGCTTATGTATTAATGGAATTAAAGCACCGCCTGAGTGAAGTAAATTTCAATTATTTAAGACTGCAAAAAGCTGCATTCTTCCTTAACATATATTTAGGCTCAGATTACTTTAAATTTAAAGCATACAAATTCGGGCCTTATGATTATGCAATTGAAATAATCTGCAAAAACATAACAGAATATCAGAAATATTATGGTTTTTCATCTACAAGAGATGCCCAGCAGCATCTGCATTCAACTCTGATAAGTGATAAAATACAGCAGAAATTGAACGAGCTGTCAGATCCAATTATTAAAGCCTGTAACCTAGTTAACAGCCTTAATGATCATGATGTTGAGTGTATTGCCACATCGTGCTTTTTAATTAAAGAACATCCTGGCATTACTACTCATGATGTTGTGCATAAATTCCAGCAGTGGTCACCAGAAAAAGCCGCAAAATTTACCTCACATGATATTGAGAATTCAATAGAAACTCTGCTGTTTAAAGGTTTAATTAGTGCAGACATTTTTGGTGGATTAAATATAATTAAACCAACACAAAATAATGAATCAAGGTTCTATGATCCTATGGCTGCGATAAGTTACTGCTGATATTAATCAATAATGAACAGATTTTACATCTCCAAGCTAATGAAATTCAAATCTTGCAAACAGGTACCGAGAACTTTGGCTCGCACTAATGTTCATGGGGCCCGCATCCCTTGTCTGCATGCATGCTCACTATCTTAGCAGACAGCGGGCGCACCTGCCGCTACCTCGTATTCTCCTGCCTCTGTGCCGAACGTCTGCATAGGTACATAGCAACTGCCACTGCGCACAACGTGAAACTGCAGCAGTGCGCATCAGTGCTGCTGACATTACGGGCTGAGCTCAAGATTGCTGCTCAGTGCCCATTCCTTTGCAGCTGTGAGGCATCAGCTGAACCGTTTTCGGCAAGTTGATCAAAGAGCATCTTCTGCCTTTGTCCCGCCCGCGCCCTGTACTCTTCATCGGACAGCTTCTCTTCTTCCGCCGTCGGAAAGTGCAGCTGTTTGAGCCTGCCGCCCTGCACCTCGTGCAGCATGAAAAACGAAGTCAGACCTGTCTGCACCCCCAGGAGCTCCAAAAAATCGTCCTGCGGGCCGGTGTGCAGCGGTTCTCTGCTGGTGCTGTCTAGCACCTTGTACTCAAGCCTTGCCTGCTGATGCAGTCTGCGCAGCAGTTTTGCAGGGCCGCGCAGCTGCAGAAACATCCTCAGTGCGCGCGGCTGACAGTAAGCCCAGCGCTGCAAAATTAAAAGCGATGCAGTGCTTAAGATGCAGTTGTCATCCCTGACCATTTTAGTCATCTCCCTGCCGGCAACGCTTTCAAGCAGCTCTATATCTAAACATTCCATCTGCGCCCCCTTTGCCTGCCGTTGCAACATCCACACAGCCATCTTAACAGAAGCGCATTAACAAAGACGAACTACCCGAGCGCAGCCGCGGCGCTGCTGCAGCGGTTAAAACAATTTAAACACCTGCCAGCCTGATCTGCGCAGCTGACCGCCATGGCCTGAAAAGAGCGGTTTTAAGGCGATTTTAAGCAAAATGCGCCATTTTTCAGCTGGTTTTGCCTGAAAATCCGAACTTTCAGGACAAAATGAGGCAAAGTCCAGGCGGACAAAATCAGCCCAGCCTCAGCGTAAAGCAAAAAGCGCTTATTTATCGCAAAAAACAGCCATTTGTAAAAAGAAACTCCAAAAATTTCAAAAATATTTAACCAAATTGCTTGCAATGTAAAAATCTGCAGGTATAATGAGCACCGTTCTTTGACGCAGCAAGCGCAAAGCTGAGACTGCGGTGAGATGTCCGAGTGGCTGAAGGAGCACGCCTGGAAAGCGTGTATAGGTGAATAGCCTATCGCGGGTTCGAATCCCGCTCTCACCGCCAGAACCTCCAGTTTTGGCAATTGCGTTTAAATCCCCTAAGCAATCGCAAAAAACACTATCACAAGCGAATTGTCTCTGCACTACAGAGCCGGGAACCGGCCCTGCAGATGTCTTTGTTTATCTGAAAATCCAGCGCCGCAGAGCATGCAGCGCAGCAGTGTCAGGCCTGAAACTCTCAGGCCAGCTGCTCCTTAATCCAGGCCTCAAGCTCACCTGGCTGCAGATAGGCGATCATGTTACGCCCCTTAAGCTCTCCGCCTTCAAAAGTGAGCAGGGATGGAATGGTCTGCACATCGTATTTGTCATCCACGCCCGCAGCTGCATCCACGTCCACCACGCAGAGGTGATAGCCCAAGCTCTTTTCAAGCTCGATAAGGCGCGGCCCCTGCACCTTGCAAAAAGGGCACCAGCCTGCAGTAAAGAGCGCCAGGATGCGCCCTTTGCCGCCTAAGACCTTGCTGTCAAAGTCCGCAGCACTGTTAATGTAATCGATCATGTTGTGTCTCTCCTTGTACACAGAAGCCCGCGCTTGGCGGGCTCCTGCAGATTTAAGTATGGTTTAAGCCTGTAGCTTAGATGTACTTAAAGCCGATTTCCTTGATCTTCTCAGACCAGACCTTCGGGCCGACAGCATGGATGTTGTTGCCCTGTGAATCCACAGCCACGGTCACCGGCATATCGACGACCTTGAACTCGTGAATGGCTTCCATGCCCAGATCCTCAAAGGCCAGCACCTTAGCAGACTTAATGGCCTTGGATACTAAGTAAGCTGCACCGCCCACTGCCATGAGGTAGGCCGCGCCGTGCTTCTTGATGCTCTCAACCGCAGCCGGGCCGCGCTCGGACTTGCCGATCATGCCGTACAGGCCGGTCTTGGAGAGCATGGTCTCCACGAACTTGTCCATACGGGTGGAGGTGGTCGGGCCGGCCGGGCCTACTACCTCGTCGCCTACGGCCGGAACCGGTCCTACGTAGTAGATTAACTTGCCGTGGAAATCCACGCCGTCAGGCAGCGGCTCACCCTTGGCGATCATGTCACAGATGCGCTTGTGGGCAGCGTCACGGCCGGTGAGGATGGTGCCGGTCAGGAGCAGAGTGTCGCCCATCTTCCAGGTGGCGATCTCTTCCTTGGTTAAGGTGTCGAGGTTGACGCGCTTGACGTCGCCTGAGGCGCCGCCGATCTCGATATCCGGGTAGTCATCAAGTGACGGCGGATCGAAGTGGGCCGGGCCGGTGCCGTCGAGCTCAAAGTCGATGTGGCGGGTGGCAGCGCAGTTCGGGATGATGGTGGTAGCCTTGGACACAGCGTGGCAGGGATAGGTCTTGACCTTGACGTCAAGCACGGTGGTCAGGCCGCCCAGGCCCTGTGCACCGATGCCTAAACGGTTGATCTTGTCGTACAGCTCCAGGCGCAGCTCCTCGTCGGCATTCTTCGGGCCGCGGGCAATCAGTTCCTGAATATCTATAGGATCGTTTAAGGCTTCCTTGGCAAGGATGGCAGACTTCTCAGGAGTGCCGCCCACACCGACGCCCAGGATGCCAGGAGGGCACCAGCCTGCGCCCATCAGAGGGATCTCGTGGAGAATCCAGTCAACGATGGAGTCGGACGGGTTGAGCATCTTCATGTGGGTCTTGTTCTCAGAGCCGCCGCCCTTGGCTGCAATGGCAACTTCCACCTTATTGCCGTGCACCATTTCAATGTGCACTACAGCCGGGGTGTTGTCCTTGGTGTTGACGCGCTTGCCGACCGGATCCATCAGCACGGACTTTCTTAAGGGATTGGTCGGGCAGCAGTAGGCTCTTCTGGTGCCTTCATCAACCATTTCCTGTACGGTCATGTCGCCTTCAAAACGCACGTCCATACCGATCTTTACAAAGCAGGTCACAGCGCCGGTATCCTGGCAGAGCGGACGATGACCAATGGCACACATCTTGGAGTTTACTAAGATCTGAGCGATGGCGGCCTTGGCAGAGGGGTTCTGCTCCAGATCGTAGGCCTTCTTCATGGCCTTGAGGAAATCGCGCGGATGATAGTAGGAGATAAATTGCAGAGCTTCATAGATGGAATCGATGAAGTCCTGCTGCTTAATAACGGTGGTCATGTTTAACAGTCCTTTTTTATGGCAATAATTTAAAAAATTTTGGCCGCAAAGCCGTGGCGGGCTTTGACTGCATTGAAAAAATTATAGCGTTAAGGAGCTGTTTTTACATCACAAAATGAGCAAAAAGCCTCGCCAGATCTCACAATTCGCTCATTATTCCGGCCCGGCCCTTTCTTTTTGCCAGCCTTTGCGGCACACTTAGGGAAAAATTACTTTCAGAAAAGCACAGCCTTTGCCGACAAAATATACAGTTGTGTCAGCAAAAGGTTTTCAGGCAGTTTATATGTTTATTACAGTAGCGGTCATTTTTATTGTTTTGGCGACCTTTCTGCTCATCATGTACAACATGTACGTTGATTACGTGGCAAGGCGCGAGTCTGATCTGCGCATGATGGTCAACCATGCCCGCAATATCA
>JADINH010000004.1 GCA_017694225.1 Candidatus Avisuccinivibrio stercorigallinarum | reverse complement strand
GAGCAGGGCCGGGGGCGTGACCGGCAGCTCGCTGGGATCTGCCTGCAGCACCGCCATCAGCCGGGCGCAGAGCTCTTCTGCTTTGGCAGTACGCTCGCTTTCGTCTTTGAGATCTTCAAGCTCTGACAGGTTTTGCAGCAGGCGCTGTGCAATCAAGCGGCTGAGTGCTGAGGTCAGCTCCTCCGGGCGCGGGGAGGTGGTCTGCGCCTTGAGCGCGGGCTCAGATTGCAGCGTCTTTTCCTCAATGATGGTGAAAATCTTGTCATACAAGCCGGTGTGCATGTTCTGTCCTGTTCTCATTTTCCGTACTAATGGCAGCTTAATGGAAAAGCAGGATCAAAAACAGTGATCGCGCTGCCAGGATCAAAAGATTTCTTTTGGCTGCGGCAGAAACGAGGGGCTTTATTGCAGGTGGAGGAGCAGTGTAAAAGTCCCTTAATGATTAAAAATCAAGAAAATCAGCGAAAAAGGCGTCTGCACGGCAGCAGGCTGAACATCCTGCAGTCTGCTGAACCTGCGGCTGCAGCTTTGGTTTGCGGCGCACGGCATCCGTAAAGTGTATTTATTGTGGTAAAAATTAAAACTGCAAAATATTTTCATCATTTGCGGCATAAATGTCGTTCTTTCCTGCTATAATTCGCAAAATTTTGACAGTAAGGATTGAACATGGCTAAAGCAATAGTAATTGCAGTGGACGGGCCCGGCGGGGCCGGCAAGGGCGAGCTTACCCGCAGACTTGCTCAGCGCTTTGATTTTGCGCTGCTTGATTCCGGTGCAATCTACCGTGTTTTGGCTTATGCCGTGCGCAAGGCAGGCCTCGCTTTATTTGATGAGGATTCTGTAGTGCAGGAGGCTCAGGTGATGAATTTGAGTTTTGAGCCGATGGATGACGGCGTTCATGTGCTGTTGGGCGGTGAGGATGTAAGCACAGCTATCCGCACCGAAGAGGCCGGAGCTAATGCCAGCAAGGTAGCGGCCCTGCCTGCAGTGCGTCAGGCACTGCTGCAGCGCCAGCGTGATTTCCGCAAGGAGCCTGGTCTGGTGGCCGACGGCCGCGACATGGGTACGGTGGTGTTCCCCGATGCCCAGGTCAAGATTTTTTTGGATGCCAGCGCTGAGGTGCGCGCCCGCCGCCGTGAGCTGCAGTTAAAAGCTCAGGGCAAAGAGGCTGATTTTGACCTCATACTGGCTGAGATTAAAGAGCGTGATGAGCGTGACCGCAGCCGCGCGGTGGCTCCGTTAAAGCCCGCTGCTGACGCTCTGGTACTGGATTCAACTGCCTTGACGATTGAAGAGGTGGAAGAAAAGGCCCTGAATTTCATTCGTGAGAAACTGGGCGAGTTTTAGCGCCTGACGGCGCTGGAAACACAGGCAGGGACGCCTGTTAGTTTAAATAACCCCCCGAAGGCAGGATGCTGAGGGGCGAAAATTGGAAATTTTTTCTTAATGGAATCTTTTGCACAACTCTTTGAAGAGTCTTTAAAGAATATTGAGACCCGTCCGGGTTCAATGCTCAAGGGCACCATCGTTGCCATCGAGAACGACTATGTAATCGTTGATTCTGGCTTAAAGTCAGAGTCTGCAATCCCTGCAGATCAGTTCAAGAACGCCCAGGGCGAGCTTGAGGTGAAGGTTGGTGACGTAGTTGATGTTGCCCTGGAGTCTGTTGAATCAGGCGACGGCGAGACCGTGCTGTCCCGCGAGAAGGCCAAGCGCAATGAAGCCTGGGCCAAGCTCGAGGAAGCTTACAAGAACAATGAGGCTGTTACCGGCCTTATCGACGGCAAGGTCAAGGGCGGCTTTACCGTGCAGTTAGGCGGCATCCGCGCCTTCCTCCCGGGCTCCTTAGTTGACGTCCGTCCGGTTCGCGAGACCTCCCACCTTGAGGGCAAAGAGCTGCAGTTCAAGGTGATCAAGCTCGATCAGAAGCGCAACAACGTGGTGGTTTCACGCCGTGCCGTGATTGAGAGCGAGAACTCCTCCGAGCGCGAGAGCGTGCTGGCTTCCCTGCAGGAAGGCCAGGAGGTCAAGGGTATCGTCAAGAACCTGACCGACTACGGTGCATTCGTTGATTTAGGCGGCGTTGACGGCCTGCTGCACATCACCGATATGGCCTGGAAGCGCGTCAAGCACCCGAGCGAAATCGTCAATGTGGGCGATGAGATCACCGTCAAGGTGCTGAAGTTTGACCGCGAGCGTCAGCGTGTGTCCTTAGGCCTCAAGCAGTTAGGTGAGGATCCTTGGGCTAACATCGCCGAGAGATTCCCGGTCGGCACCGACATTACCGGCAAGGTAACCAACTTAACCGATTACGGCTGCTTCGTTGAGATTCAGGAAGGCGTTGAGGGCTTAGTCCACGTCTCCGAGATGGATTGGACCAACAAGAACATCCATCCGTCCAAGGTTGTGTCCGTCGGCGATACCGTCACCGTGAAGGTGCTGGAGATCGACGAGGAGCGCCGCCGCATTTCCCTGGGCTTAAAGCAGTGCAAGCCCAATCCGTGGATGCAGTTTGCTGAGTCCCACTCCAAGGGCGACAAGGTCACTGGCAAGATCAAGTCCATTACCGATTTCGGTATCTTCATTGGTCTTGAGGGCGGCATTGACGGCTTAGTGCACTTATCTGACATCTCCTGGCAGCAGCCGGGCGAGGAAGCTGTGCGCGACTTCAAGAAGGGCGACGAGATCACCGCCATCGTGCTGCAGGTTGATCCGGATCGCGAGCGCATCTCCCTGGGCTTAAAGCAGATCTCTGAAGATCCGTTTGCTGACTATCTGTCCACCCACCACAAGGGCTCTTTAGTCTCCGGTACTGTGACCGAGGTTGATGCCCGCGGTGCTTTAGTGAAGTTAGCCGACGGCGTGATGGGCTATGTGCGTGCTTCTGACATCTCCCGCGACCGCGTTGACGATGCCACCACCGTTCTCAAGGCCGGTGACACCGTTGAGGCCAAGTTCATGAACGTGGACCGCAAGACCCGTCAGTTAAGCCTCTCCATCCGTGCCAAGGATGAGGCCGAAGAGAAGGAAGCCTTAGAATCCTTAAATGAAAAGCAGCAGCAGGAAGCCGCTCCGACCGCTATGGCCGCAGCTTTCGCCGCCGCCAACAAGGAATAAGTTCCTTTTAATCACAGGTCATTGACCTGAAAAAGCCCGGCTTTAGCCGGGCTTTTTATAAGCTCAACACGGGCAGAGCTTGAAGAGCTCAAAGCTCAGAGCCTGCCTCCTGCCATCCCTCCTGCTTAATTTTCCTAAAGCTTTCTAAAGGTCGCTCCCTTGATGACCGCTCCGCATGGCGAGAGATTTATAAATTCCACTTCCGGGTGCAGGGCAATCAGATCTTCAATAATGTATTTGTAGGACAGGAAGTTGCGCTGCGTAGTATGCAGGCGGCCGTCATTGCCCATGATTTTAAGATCAGAGCGGGTGAGCGGATTGTAGATGCGCTCGTCAGCCCCCGTACCGGCGTGGCTTAACTCCCCCTTATAGGCAAAGTCCATGCCTGTAATATAGATGCGCTTGGCGCCGAGAGTTAAGGCCAGGGACAGCGCCGTAGTGCTGACTGAGCCTGACATCTGCAGCCGGCCGCACAGCGGTGCCTTAAGCGGGGCGGCCGCATTGATAAAATTGCGGTTGAAGATAAAGCGGCGCTGCTTGAACCAGGAGATTAAGGAGGCATCGGCCACCACATCGTAAATAAGCATCACCTTGTCAAGAAAGGGCGATGCGGGCGTAAGCCTGCCGCCCTGCTGCATCAGATTAAAGGCCCGGTAGTCAATGGAGAGCGCATACTGCGGGAACAGGCCGATGGAGGAGAGATAAGGCAGGGCCGAGTCCACCGCGATGGTGGCAATCCCTGCTGCAGTCAGGCGCTGCACCGTCTGTCTGCTGTCCTCAAGCGATGGCCCGGAGGCCAGCACCAGCGCTTCATCAACCGGCGCAAATTCTGCAGCATCAAAGGGCTGTTCGCCCATTAAAAAGGACTCCTGCGCTTTGACGCGCTCTTTGAGCCAGGTAAGGCGCTGCAGATAATTGCGGTGGGCAAAGTCATCATCAAGCAGGCATTTTAATCGCTGTTTTTCCTCGGCATAGACGCTGTCATCCAGATAAAGCTCAGAGCTGATGATGATGGAATTTCGCGGGGGCAGTTTCCCCTGCGGATAGAGCTCAAAGCTCACCTGCGGGCTTTGCAGCAGCTGCCAGAGCTCATCGTCAATGGAAAGCAGGGCGTAAAAGAGGCCGGGATTAATCAGCAGCACCTTAACGGGCTGGGAGCTTTGCGCCATAAAAGCCCGCACCTCGTCGCCAAGGCCAAAGCCCACCACGGTCAGCGGCTCATTGAGCTTGACCCGGGCCAAAGAGAGCTCAGCCTGTCTTTTGCGATCGCGCGCGGAGGTAAGCTGCCGTCCGTCGACCAGCAGGGTGACATCGCTCTGCTG
>JADINH010000003.1 GCA_017694225.1 Candidatus Avisuccinivibrio stercorigallinarum | reverse complement strand
TTAACATAAACCGGTGCCGCGGTCTTTGTAAAATACTATGTATTGATGACCGGTAATGCTCCAAAAGCATCTCCACCCGGACTTTAAGTCAGGCCCCAAAAGGAGCTGCAGCGGGCACGAGGCCGCAGCGGCAGCAGAACAAATCAGGAGAAAGATGAATGGATCTTCGGGTACTGCGCTATTTTGTCAGCGCTGCGCAGAATAAAAGCATCAGCGCCGCCTCCAAGGCTTTGTACATTACACAGCCCACGCTGACGCGCCAGTTTAAGGAGCTTGAGGAGGAGCTTGGCCAGACCCTGTTTGTGCGCAGCAAAAGCGGCATTGAGCTTACTGAAAAGGGTGAGCTCTTTTACGAGCGGGCACTGGAAATTTTGGCGCTGACCGAGCGCGTCAAGGCGGAGATGAAAACCGAGGAGGAGCTGCGCGGCACCATTGCCATAGCCGCCGGTGAAACCCGGGCCATGCAGGTGGTGGCCCAGGCGATGTCCCGCTTTGCTGCACGTTATCCGCAGGTAAGCTTCAACCTCTATACCGTGACGCGCATGGATGCCCTGCATTTGGTGGACAGCTACTGTTATGACTTTGCGCTGTTAATCCGGGCCCCGGATGCGCAGGAATATGAAATGCTGCCATTAAACGAAAACAGCCGCTGGGGTGTGCTGGTGACCAGAGACGATGTGCTGGCCAAAAAGGAGAGCGTCACCTCCGCAGATCTCAGGGGCCGCCGCCTCATTCTGCCGCGCACTGAGATGGACGAGCATACCTTTGAGGGCTGGCTTGATCTGCCCCCGGCGCAGATGGCCTCCATCTGCACCATCAATTTGATCAACAACGGCTTTTATCTGGTCAAAGAGGGCCTCGGTACCATCGTGAGCATGGACGGCATCGCCCCGCATATTCCGCCGGGCTTTGTGTTTGTGCCGCTCACCCCGGCCATGACCATGTCCACGGTGCTGGCCTGGAAAAAAGGGCGCAGTCTGTCCAAGCCTGCAGCTTTGTTTCTGGAGGTGTTAAAGGACTGCCTTAACGCCGATAGTAGTACGGACGGCGGCAGCCCTGATCCCGCCTGAAACCTGAGCGCCTGAAGGGGTAGAGCAGATCCTGCCTTTCGCCTTCGACAATCCGGGCACGGCTTGCGTGCAGCGCGCACAGATAGAACTGAATGATGCAGAGCAAAAAGAGCGCGGTCGGAATCCAAAAAGGCTTGGTCTCATAACTCTGTGGGATAGAAAAGCCCGGCACCGGCCAGAACCAGGCGTAGAGCCCCGAAAGGATGACGGCCACAAGCTCCAAAAAGAGCAGCAGATAATTGATCTCCCTGCGCTGTTCCTGATGGATCAGGGCGCTTTCCACCTTTTGGGTCAAATCCTGGGGCAGAGCGGCGCGGCTGCAGCCGCCTTGATCCGTTTTCCTGGCAACAAGGCATGGGCGGGCGGTAACAACACTGCGGCTGTAGTAGTGTATGCCGCCGCGGCCGTTGCTCTCGGTGGCCTTTTTGGTGCTGCAAAAGAGGCCGCACAGCGCATTGGCGCCCAAAGCCCCGGCCTTTTTGCACAGCTGCTTGTGAGCCTGCTGGAAGCTGCGGTGCTCAGCGCTCAGAAGATAGCCCTCAGCTTCCTCGACGATCAGATAGTCAGAGCTGATATCGTGGTTGAAGCTTAATACTTCCTGCGGAATTTCATAGCGCGCCTCTTTGTCTTCTTTTTGCGCTGCCGGTTTGGTCTTCTGTTCAAGCTCCTGTTCCTGCTCCGGCTCCTGCAGCTGCACTTTTATGGCCTTGTAACCCCGCGGGGTGGGCAGCAGCTCAAAGGTAAGCGCGGAGCCGTCTTTAAGCCGGTAAAGCTCCTGTGGATTTAAAAGCTCTGAGCCGGAGAAGAATACGGATTTGCCCCTGCATTTGATAAAGCCGTAGCCGCGCTCTTTTGAAAAGGAGATGATGCGCCCGCGGTGGTGGATGAAGTGATCATTGGCCGGACGCGGCGGATACTGATACTGCGCGTAGGCCGAGCGGTAATGGGTAAAGTGCGATGGCTGTGCCGGCATGCTCTTCTCCTTAACAAAGTGGTGATTATCTGTGGATTACTGCGCCCAAAAGAAACGGCTGCAAGGCGGGTTAATTCTGAGCCGGTGCCTTTTGATTATAGCGCTGCGGGAAAAAGTCTTTTGCTGCGTCGATCACGCTTTACAGAGCAGCCGGGGTGTCCAGTTCCCCGGCTGAAAGAGTTTGTCTAATTTATTAAACCGCAAAGCCGGCTGAGGCTTAGTCCTCACCCCAGACTGCATGGGCGATGTCCTGAATGAGCGCAATCTTCTTCCACTGATCGTCGTCGGTAAGCTTGTTGCCTTCCTCAGTTGAGGAGAAGCCGCACTGCGGTGACAGGCACAGCCGGTCAAGATCGATGTATTTGGCTGCCTCATGGATGCGGGCGATGACGGCATCCTTGTTCTCAAGCTGCGGGCGCTTGCTGGTGATAAGGCCGAGCACCACCAGCTTATCCCCGCTGACCTGCTTTAAGCACTCAAAGCCGCCGGAGCGCTCGTCGTCAAACTCCAGGTAATACGCATCGACGTTTTCCTCCCCAAAGAGCCTGGCGGCCACTTTGTCATAGGATCCGGAGGCAAAGTAGGTAGAATGGTAATTGCCGCGGCACAGATGCGTGGTCAGGGTCAGATCCGAGGGCCTGCCCTCAATGGCCAGATTGTTCACGGTGAGGTATTTATCCAGCAGGGCCTCAGCATTCAGGCCGCGGCCTTTGACGATGTTTTCATCGCACAGCACCGGGAAGGTGCAGTCATCAAACTGCAGGGAGCGGCAGCCTGCGTTATAGAGATCGCGGATCACTGTGCGGTATGCCCTGGCGATATCTTCGATCAGGTCATCTTCACTTGCATAGACCTCAGCCCACTCAGGCTGGTCCACTGCGCCGCGCACGTTAAGCAGGGTGGCCAAAAGCTGCGCCGGGGCCGGGATGGTCTGGCGGGGCTGCACCCCGTCCACCTTTAAGGAGTTGACGAACTTAAAGTGCTCCACAAAGGGATGGTTCTCGCCGCTGACTTTGCCGGTAAGTTTGGCAGTCTCGGCGCGGGTGTCCTCATCGTGGAACTTGTAGCCGCGCGGGGCAGCGGCTTTGCTCACTCCATGAAGGCCCCACATGAAATCAAAATGCCACCAGGATCTGCGAAATTCACCATCGGTGATGACCTTAAGGCCGGATTTGATCTGCTTTGCCACCAGCTCACGGATGCACATGTCCTCCACAGCCTTGAGATCATTTTCGTTGATAAGACCCTGACGCAGGAAAATGCGGGCCTGCTTTAACTGCTGCGGGCGCAGAAAACTGCCGACGATGTCTGCTCTGAAAGGAGCGGTGGTTCTGATGGTCATTTTTAACCTCCTGTTTACTTAAGCGGGCGTCCTGCACCGCTTTGCCAAATTCACATGCTTTAAATCCTTGCCGCGTTTTGCCAAAGCACTTTAACTGCGGCATGGGCTGTACTGTAGCGGGAGGGGTGGGCTGATGTCTAATTCTAAATTTTCTTAAAGCCTGATAACTTTTAGCTATAACCGCATGCGCATCGGCGCTGCAGCGGTTCAGAAGCGCACCAAAGGGCCTTAAAAATCCTCAAAACAGGGCTGCAGTGTGCGTCAGCGGCTTTTTACCGTAAGGTGCTTTAAGGTGAGCCACATGACCCCAAAGCAGACGATGCCGCTTAGCACATTGGAAATGGGCTCGGCCAGAAATACGCCGTCAGAGCCCAGGCCAAAGCAGTGCGGCAGCAGCAGGGTCAGCGGCACCACGATCAAAATCTTGCGAAAGAGCGCAAAGAAGATGGCTTTTTTGCTCATGCCCAGGCCCACGAAAGTGCTCTGGCCGCAGGAATGGAAGGCCATAAAGAAAAACCCGAAGAAGTAGATATGCAGCGCATGGACGCCGGCCTCCAGAATATGGCCGTCGGCGTTGAACAGGCGCAGGATGTACTCAGGAAAGAGGAAAATCAAAAGCCAGGCCGCGCCTAAATACAGCACGGTGACCCAGGTCATAAAGCGCACTGCTTCATAGATGCGGGGGCGGATGCCGGCGCCGTAATTGTAGGCGATCACCGGCTGCGCGCTGTGGGTCAGGCATTTGGTCGGCTCAAAAATGAGATCGCGCACTGACATTAAGACCGTCATGATGCCGATTAAGGCATCGCCGCCAAAGGAACGCAGGGTCAGGTTGCAGGCAATCTGCACCACGCCGTTGGTCGAGCTCATCACAAAGCCCGCACTGCCAAGGCCCATGATGCGCCGGCTGCGCTTCCAGTTAAGTTTTAGATGACGCCTGGCAAAAGGCAGCACCGCCGCCTTGGAGAGAAGAAAGTGCAGCACCAGCAGGCAGACCACCAGCTGCGCGATCACCGAGGCCAGTGCCGCGCCGCGGATCCCCAGATCCAAATAAAAGATGAAGATCGGATCGAGGATGATGTTGAGCACCGCACCGGAAATGACATAGAGCATGGCCCGCGAGGCCCGGCCCTGCACGCTGATAAATGGCATCATGCCGGTTCCCAGCTGTGCAAACACGGTTCCCAAGAGGTAGATCTCCAGATACTCGCGGGCATAGGGATAGCTTTGATCGGAAGCTCCAAACAGATAGAGCAGCGGGCGCATGGCGGCATAGGACAAGAGCATGATGGCAAGCCCCGACCACAACAGCAGGGCGCAGGTATTGCCCTGCAGCAGGGCTGCCTCCTCATCATTGCCCCGGCCGCGGGCCATGGAGCACAGCGGCATGCCGCCTGCTGAAAACAGATTGCAAAAGGCCAGGATGATGGCAATTAAAGGCAGGCACAGTCCGATGGCGGTCAGCGCGGCGGTGCTCAGATCGTGCAGGTGACCCAGATAGACGCGATCGGCCAGCGAGTACAGCAGCTGCGTGAGCTGCGCCACGGTGGTGGGCACAGCAATGCTGAGGATGAGCCTGGGGATCTTCCCTTTGGCAAAATTGCCCTGTCTGTCCGGTCTGCCCTGAGCTGCGTGCATCTGCTCCTCTTTAATCTGCCCGATAGCCAAAACTGCGGCCTCAGTATAGACCTGATTTTATTTAAAAAATGCAGGTATATGCCGCATTTTCAGGCACAAACCGGGAGAGTGACTGCTTAAAGCGCGGTTAAGCAGGAGGCGATGTAGTCATGCAGCAGGGTGACGTAGCGCTGCGCCAGCGCCGAGAGTTTGCTGCCGGAGGGGTAAATGGAAATCAGCTCCATGTATTCATCTGAGGAGAGGGGAATGGAGACAATCTGATCGCCGTTTAAGTCAGTGCTTAAAATGCCGGTGGCAAAGGTGTAACCGTCAAGGCCGATGAGCAGATTGAACAGGGTGGCGCGGTCAGTGACCACAATGCTCTTCTGGCAGCGCTCAACCGCATGCGGCTCTTCGGCAAAATAAAAGGAATTGCTGCTGCCCTGATCGTAGGACAGGCGCGGATAGGGCGTGAGATCTGCAAGGCGCAGCAGTTTGCGGCTGCTCAGAGGGTGGCCTTTTCTTACAAAAATCTGCGGGCGCACCTTAAACAGGCTCTGCCAGGACAGATTGTTCTGCTCCAAAAGATGCAAAATCACCTCGCGGTTAAAGGCGCTCAGGTACAGTACGCCGAGCTCCGAGCGGAAGTTTTTCACATCCTCAATGATCTCATGAGTGCGCTCCTCGCGCAGCGAAAACTCGTATTCCTCCTCTTTGTACTCTTTGACGAGCGAGACAAAGGCATTGACCACAAAAGCATAATGCTGCGAGGATACGGCAAAGACGCGCTTTACCGGCCGGTCTTTTTTGTAGTGCGAGATTAACAGATCAGCCTGCTCCACCACCTGCCGGGCATAGCCCAAAAACTTCTGGCCCTCATCGGTGAGCACTACACCGCTTGGGGTCTTGGTGAAAACCTGAATGCCCATCTCGTCCTCCAGCTGCGCCACCGCCTTGGACAGCGAAGGCTGGGAGATAAAAAGCTCAGCTGCGGCCTTGCGGTAGGACTGGGCCTGCGCCACCGCGATGAAGTAGCGAAGCTGGGTTAAGGTCATGGTTTTTTCTCCTGGTGCAGTTTTCTTTCCCTTGGGGCTGTCTGCTGCTTTGAGCGCTCCTGGCAACAGCGCAGAAACAACAAAGGGGAGCTGATTGCTCCCCTCTGCGGCGCAGTACAGTACCTGCGGCCTTTAGCTGATGGTCACCTGAGCGCCGTCAGCACCGACCCTGGCGATGGAGCCTGCGATAAAGGCGTTTTCGCCTTCAGCCTTTAAGAGCTCGACAGCCTTCTTGGCCTCACTTTGCGGGAGCACCACGATCATGCCCACGCCGCAGTTGAAGGTGCGCAGCATCTCATGGCGGTCCACGCCGCCCTTCTCCATCAGCCAGTTGAAGATCTCAGGCCACTGCCAGGCATCTTCCTTAATGGCGGCGCAGCAGCCCTCAGGCAGCACGCGCGGGATGTTCTCCCAGAAGCCGCCGCCGGTGATGTGGGCCATGGCGTGCACCTCAACCTCTGAGATGAGCTTGAGCAGAGGCTTGACGTAGATCCTGGTGGGCTCCAGTACGGCGTCAGCCAGCAGTCTGCCTGAGGGCAGGGTCTCGGTTAAGGGATCAGCGCCTGATTCCTTGATGATGCGGCGGATTAAGGAGTAACCGTTGGAGTGCGGGCCGGAGGAGGCCAGGGCCACAATGGCATCGCCTTCTGCTACCTTGGAGCCGTCGATGATCTTGGAGGCCTCGACCACGCCCACCGAGAAACCGGCCAGATCATAGTCGCCCACTTCGTACATGCCGGGCATTTCGGCAGTCTCGCCGCCTACCAGGGCGCAGCCTGCCATCTCGCAGCCTTTGGCAATGCCGGTGACCACGGAGGCGGCAGTATCAACATCGAGCTTGCCGGTGGCATAATAATCGAGGAACAGTAAAGGCTCAGCACCCTGCACAATCAGATCGTTGACGCACATGGCCACGAGGTCAATGCCCACGGTGCTGTGGCGCTTTAAGTCGATGGCCAGGCGCAGCTTGGTGCCTACGCCGTCAGTGCCGGAGACTAACACAGGCTCTTTGTAGCCTTGCGGAATGCGGGTTAAGGCGCCAAAGCCGCCCAGACCGCCGATTACTTCAGGACGGGTGGTGCGCTTGACCGGGCCCTTGATTCTCTCAACTAACTCTTCACCTGCATCGATATCGACACCGGCATCCTTGTAAGTCAAATGAGCCATTACTATCTCCAGTAGGTAAGTGAATTTGTAAAGTGCGCATATTTTACTTTATGAGAGATAAAAATGCGCAAAAATCTCTGAAAAGCGCGGGAAAAAAGCGCTTTTGCCCGATACCGGGCTGGCAGGTGCCCATCCCTTGACGCGCCAATTTGCTAAAATAGGGCCATCGCAAGCGAGGTAGATAAGATGTCAGCAAAATTAAGGTTTTCTCTGCACCTGACGGCCGCCGCAATTCTGGCAGCCATCTCCACTCAAAGCTCTGCCGCTTTAGGCGCCATGGGCGCGGTGGCGGCACAGAGTGCTGTCTTTGCCTCCTCTGCCGCTGCCAATGCCGCGGCCCTGCAGGCAGGGCAGGATGCCATGCGCGCAGCAGAGCAGGAAAATCAGGAGGCAAATGCACAGGAAAATCAGAACTATGCCGTGCAAAAGCCTTTGTCACTTGGCGCTGACGAGGCTCTGTCACAGTCCTTTACTGAGCTCTTATCTTCCTTAAGCGCGGGCGTCTTTGTCCCTGAGGCCGGTGAGGCGGATCGTGCTTTGGCTGGCGCTTCTATCACAGCTGACACCATCACCCTGACCTTTGACAAGGCAAAGGTTGATGAGCTCTTAAACTCACAGGGCATTGAAGCCTGGCAGGGGCTTAACACCCCCATCATCGTGTGGATGGCAGATGAGAGCCTGACTGACAAGTCCTTAGTGGACGGGGAGCACTTTACCTATTTTGCCAAAGCCTTGAACAATGCTGCGGCAGGCTATCAGCTGCGCCTGATGTATCCCCTGATGGATCTTGATGACATCATGCAGGTAAATGAGGGCACCATTCTCTCGCGCAATGACGCACAATTAGCTGCAGCCTCCGTGCGCTACGGCGCCGATTACATTTTGTCCGCGGCGGTAAGTGACAGTGACGGCGCGCTGTCAGTCAAATGGAATCTGCTCGATAAAAACGGCACTGCCGTAGGCGGCGCATCCCTGCAGGGACTGCCGGATGAAACTGCGCAGACAGTGGCAGGCGATCTGGCCCGCTCCCTGATGGCAGTGCAAAGCGCCAGGGCGGCAGGCGGCGATAGCGGTGCGCTGGCACAGGCTGAGAATGAGCAGGCTGACCCGAATGCCCCGCAGCGTCCGCAGTACGCCGATCCCAATGCCGCCGATGTCTTTGCCCTGGGGCCTTATCAGGGGCTGGTGCGCGTTAAGATCTTAGGGGCGGGTTCACTTGCCGATCTGCGCAAGATCAAGCGCACCCTCATCATCTATGGTTATGAGGATACGGTGAGCGTGGCCGCAGTTGAGGACAATGCCCTCATTCTGGAGATCCCTTCAAATTCCGATCCGCGCATTTTGGACGGCACTATGGCCAGGGCCAATGATTTCCATAAGGAAGGGGCCTGGACTTATACCTGGCTTAAAGGCAGCGGCACCGAAGCGCGCAGCGCCGGGGACATCGGCCCGTCCACTTTGCGCTCGGCAGGCTCAGTAAGCTCGGTAAAGCGTCCGCTGCCGGCTGCCGCTCCGGCTGCAGCACCTGCCGTACAGCAGGCAGCTCCGGCAGCCGGTGCTCAGAGCGGGCAGGGCACATCCGGCCAGGCCTTTTCGCTGCAGGTGATCTCCGCCTAGGACAATTGTGGAGTGGCAATGGAGCAGTTGAAGAAAACCTCTGCCGCGGCAGCTCAGCAGGCGCTTGATTTTAAGCTCGATGAGGGAAGCTATTTCTCTTCCTTGATCCCGGGCAGCAATGCCCCTGCCATCAGCCTGCTGCGCGATGCGCTGCAGCGCGGGCAGAATGAACTGTTCTATATTTTCGGCCCGCGCGGCTGCGGCAAGAGCCATCTGTTGACTGCGCTCTTTCGCGATGTACAGCGCCCGTCCCCGGAGATCTTCTTTATCGACTTAAAGGCCGCCAAAAAGCTCTCGCCGGAGCTTTTGAACATCGAAGTGCCGCCGGTTTTGCTGCTTGACAATGTCGATGCGCCCGCCGGTGACAGTCAGTGGGAGCTGGCGCTCTTTGCACTCTTCAACCGCTGGGTGGACCGGCACAGCGGCACCTTTATTGCCTCAGCCTCCTGCTCGGCAGACCGCATTCCCTTTGCCATGCATGATCTCAACACCCGCTTTGAAAACGGGGTGTCGCTGCCCCTGCAGCCGCTCAACGACCAGGAGTGTGAGCAGGCTCTAATCTTAAAGGCCCATCTGCGCGGCATTAAGATGTCCCCCAAGGTGGCGGCCTTTTTGGTGCGCCACTTAAACCGCGATATGCACCGCCTGACTGCAGTGCTCAATCTGCTCGATCACGAAACCCTGCGCCAGCAGCACATGCTGACCGTGCAGTTTGTCAAAAAGATCTTAGCCCAGAGCGCCTACGAGGTTTAGCCGCGCTACAGGCTCTTGCTTAAGGCTTCATCAAAGGCGCGCTGATTGGCAATCTGCACCACCCGGGCCTTGATGCGCTCCTGCGTCAGTTTGCCGCTGCAGGTCTCCAGGGCCTGATTTAACATGTAAATTGACTTGCCGTAATTGGCGTGCAGGGCAAAGAGCTCGCCGCGGGTCTGCCACAGCGAGCACTGATCCTGCAGCCTGCCGTAGGCGGTGCTGAGAAGATCCAGGGCCAGCACGTCATTTGGATTTCTGTCCATGAACTTTTGCAGCTGCGTCACGGCCTTGCGCGGCTGCCCCGCCTCCAGATAGGCATTGGCCAGATTAAGGTTGATGACGCGGTTGTGCGGCTTTGACTTTAACTGAGCGGTCAGCCGTGAAATGGCCGCGCTGTAGTTCTTGCCGGCCAAATCAATGTCGGTCAACAGGTCAATTACAAAGAGATTGTGCTGCGGCAGTTTGTTTAAGTAAGAGCGGGCCGCGGTGTAGTCTTTGAGCTCATGATAAGCCAGGGCCAGGGCGTAATTTTGGTAATTGCTGCTGCGGCCGCTTTCTTTTAACACCGCAATCAAGTCCTCCATCGAGCTGTGCTTTAAGCAGCGCACGTCCACGCGGGCCTTGGCAAAATCAAAGTCCGGATTGGTGGAGTTATTGCGCTTTGGCAGCTGCTGCACGCGGTTTTGCGCCTCGGCAATGCGCACTTCAGACAGGGGGTGGTCAATGAGCATGGTAAAGGCCGGATTGACATTGCCCTGCATGGACAGAAGGTGGCGGAACATATCGGTCATGCCAGCGGGGTTGAAGCCGCTGCGATAGAGCAGATCAATGCCGATGCGGTCAGCTTCATATTCGTTTTCGCGGGTAAAGTTGATGGCCGACTGCGCGGTCACGCCCATGGTGGTGGAGATGGCGGCCGCACCCATGGCCGGATTGATGATGGCCATGGCCACTGAGCCGATGATGGATGCCAGAGTGAGATTGGTGCGCTGCACCTGCCCCTCAAGGAAACGGGCAATATGGCGCTGCGTCACGTGCGACACTTCGTGCGCCAGCACCGAGGCAAATTCATCTTCAGTGTCGGAGTAAATAAACAGGCCGGTGTTGACGCGCACCTTGCCGCCAAGGAAGGCCGAGGCATTTAAGGTCGGATCATTGGCGATAAAAAACTCAAAGGGAAAGTTGACGTTGTTGGCATGCAGCAAAAGCTTGTTGCCCACACTGTCGAGGTATTCATTTAACACCGGATCATCGACAATGGGCATCATGGCGCGGGCGGTGCGCATAAAGAAGTCGCCTAACTGCTGCTCTTTTTGCAACGTAAGACCGAGCACACCGGCAGTGCCCAGATCAGGCACTGTAAGATTGTCGGCCTGGGCGCAGGTGCCGGTAAATAAGCTGAAAATTAAGGCAGCGGCCGCCGCTTTGAGTTTGCTCAATTTGATGATCCTTATCTGCAAAGTGTGCTTTCCTTACTATAATAGCAACAGCGAAAACACAAAAAATAGCAATGTCTGCAAATTTTGACCCGAGGGCGCGCGTTTAGTTCCACAAGACGTCTGATCAGGGAAAGCCCAAAATCCTGCAGCCCTGAGGAAGTTTATGTTCAAGCTGTTTAAAAACTGGTACAACGATCATTTCTCGCAGCCAGGCACCGTTGAGTTTGCCCTGGTGCTGATTACGGCCTTTATCCTGGTCTACTTCTTTATGTGGCTTATCGGCCCTCTGGTGGTGGCCCTGTGCCTTGCCTACGTGCTGGACTGGGCGGTGGAGGCTTTGATGGCGCGCTTTAAGTTAAGCCGCAGCTGCGCCTCCATTGTGGTGATGCAGCTTTTCATCGGTTTTGCGGTGCTGGCCATGCTGCTTATCGTGCCGCAGGTCATCCGCCAGGGCGCACAGTTCTATAACAGCATGGTGGCCCTGTCGCAGGATGCAGCGGCCGGCTCTGAGGACTTCACCATGTCCGGCAAGGATCTGGACACCTACCTTGCCATGGCTATTTACAATCTGGTGGAGGAGCTGCCCGATCCTCTGCCCACCATCATGACCAAGGAAGACATTGCCGCCGCCGCAGCCTCCCTGCGCCTGCAACTGGTGTCCTATACCGCAAACTTAATGCGCACGCAGCTGATGCCCTCAGTGGTCAATGTCTTTACCTATCTGATGTATTTCATCATTGTGCCTATATTCACCTTTTTGATGCTGCGCAACAAGCAGGTGCTGCAAAAGCGCATGCTCACCTACATTCTGCCCAACAATCAGGTGCTGTTAAAAGAGTTCTGGCCGTCAATTTCCAATCAGATCTCAGGCTATATCCGCGGCAAGATCCTGCACATCATCATTATCTTTATTGTAAATACTCTGGCCTTCCGGGCCTTTTCGCTCAATTATGCGGTGCTACTCGGTTTAGGTGTGGGCCTGTCGGTGGTCATTCCCTATGTGGGCGCGGTGATCATCGCCATTCCGGTGCTTCTGGTGTCCATCTTTCAGTTTGGCTTTACCACTTCGCTTTTGTGGCTGCTGCTTGTCTACCTCGTTATTCAGCTTTTGGACAGCAACGTGCTCACCCCGATGCTGTTCTCGCGCGCCATGAACCTTGATGCCTTTTCGATTTTGGCGGCCATCTTGATCTTCGGCGGGCTGTGGGGCTTCTGGGGGGTATTCTTTGCCATCCCGCTGGCCACCTTTATCAAAACCTTGATAGTGCGCTGGCCGTCAGTAAAGCGCCAGCGTTACCGCGAGCAGAAACCGCGCGAGCTTGCCGCGTCCGCGCTTGCAGGCTCCGGCAGGGATTATCCGGATGCAGAGTTAAAGCCCGGCCCAGAGGACAAGAGCGGGCGCTAAGGCTCTCAGATTTGCGCATGGAGGGGCAAAGCGTGCCCCTCAATGGTACAATGCAGACAAGATTAGACAGTGTGGAATAAAAATGAGCGACGATTTATCCTTTTCCTCCCGCAGCTACACCTATAAAGAGCAGGCAGCAAGGTCGATTACCTGGGGCCATCATTTCCTGCTGCTTAATATCCTGCTGGCCATTTTTGTGGGCACAGCCTATGTGTATGCCGCGCCTTCGATGAGCGGCTTTCTGCCCTTTGCCTATCTCATTCTGACCCTGTTCGGGCACATGAGCTTTTTGGCCTGCGTCATCTATCTGGTGCTCTTCTTCCCGCTGTCCTTTATCGGCAATTTCCGGGCTTACCGGGTGATCTCGGTGCTCGCGGCAGTGTTCTTTTTCACCCTGCTGCTCATTGACGTCAAGCTCTATCTCTACGTTAAGGTTCACCTCAGCTTTGGCGTGCTGCGCCTTATCTTTACGCAGCTTGATTTCAACACCGGCCTTAACTACAACTTCCTCTTTATCGCCGTGCCGATTGTGCTGGTGTTTGAGCTGTGCTTTGCCAAGATCGCCACTGCCTATCTCTATTCCTACAAGGGCCGCAAGCTCATTTACATCCGTGGCCTGATCGCGCTCTTGACCGCCTGCTTTATCAGCTCGCACTGCATCCACATCTGGGCTGATGCCGTGGGTTACGACAAGGTCACGGTGCTGCGCTCGGTTTACCCGGCACACTATCCGATGACGGCCAAGTCCTTCCTGCAAAGCCACGGCTGGATCAGTGACGAGGAGCATCATTCCGACCCCAATGTCCGCATCAACTATCCTTTAAGCCCGCTTGACCTGGTGGAAAACCCCGAGCCCAAGAACGTGCTGACCATCTTTGTCAACGGCCTCACGCAGCAGGACATCAATGCGGCCGATACGCCCAACCTCTATGCCTTAAAGGGCAGGGGCATTTCCTTTGAGAACTACTATCTGCCATACCGCGACATCAAGGACAATCTCTTTGCTGCAAGCTACGGCCTGCCGCGCCTGTACCGCCCGTCACTGGCGCAAAACCGCACTCTGCCGGTGGTGCTCACCGAGATGTTCCGTCAGGACTATCTGGTAAGGGCGCTGGAAAGCCGCTCTGATCTGCTGCCCCTGCGCGTTGACAGTGATGACAGCGGCCTTGAGGACGTGCGCGTGGAGGAGTTTGGAGACAACCGCGAGGTCTTTGCCAAGGCCCAGGAGCTAATCGCCGGGCAGGGAGCAGAGGAGCGCTCGGCTCTGACTTTGATGTTAAACGATTTGCTCGCGCCCAAGAGCCGCGCGGAGTATGCCCTGGCACTCTCGCGCACCGATGCTGAGCTGGGCGCTTTAATGGAGCGCTTAAAGGCCTCAGGGCTTGCCCACAATACCGTGGTCGTCATCTCCTCGCTGGCCGGCAGTTCAGCAGGCGCTGAGAGCGCCTCCCTGCGCTTTGACCGGGCTTACTCACATGTGCCGCTCATTCTCTTTGTGCCTTATCAGGGCGCAAGAGCGGTAAGCGATCTGAGCTCACCCTATGACATCGCGCCGACCATCGGTGCGCAGGCCCTGGGGGTCAGCACTTCATCGTCAGCCTATTCCATCGGCTATGATTTGACCTCACTGCCGGATCGTGACTTCATCGTCTCTGACGGCGGGGACATCATTTTGATTGAAAAGCAGCATGCCACCATCTACCGCTCCAACGGCCAGGCTCTGGTGGAACGCTCCAGCGGCGCCTCAGAGGTCAGACCGAATTTGGCGGATTTGATCTCAGCCATGCGTGAGTTAAACCGCTTTGTAGAGTAGGCAGGGCAGGGGCAGAAAAACGGGTATTGCACCTGTCAGCAGGCCTGGCGTCGTCTTTACCAAAAGCTGGGCTGTTGAGGCAGTGCTCGACCTTGCCGGGTACATTCCCGGCAGCGGCCTTGCTGACAAGGTGATCATTGAGCCTGCCTGCGGCGGCGGTGCTTTTATGAGGCCAATCGCGCAGCGTCTTGCTGCAGAAGTAAGTGGCAGCGGCAGCTGGGAGCGCCTTGCCGGGGCGGTGGCTGCTTACGATATTGATGGCAGCTCGCTTGAGCTCTGCAAAAGTGAGCTTATTCCTACCCTGGTATCAAAAGGCTGCCCGCCTGACATTGCTCAGGATTTGGTGCACGGCTGGCTGCACCACGAAGATTTCCTTTTGGCTGATGTTCCGGCAGCTGACTTCGTGGCGGGCAATCCGCCTTATGTCAGAGCGGTGCAGATTGCTGCTCAAAAGCGTGAAGCTTACTGCAAAGCGCTTTCCTGCATGACGAAAGGCTGCGATCTGTATGTCGGATTTTTTGAAAAAGCCCTGCAGGTTTTGCGCCCGGGCGGGCGGCTGTGCTTTATCTGTGCCGACCGCTGGCTGCAAAACGCCTACGGCAGGAGACTGCGTCAGCGCGTGAGCTCTGCTTACTGCCTGGAAGCGCTGCTGCGCATGCACGGGGTTGATGTGTTTGAGGAGCAGGTGGACGCTTATCCTGCCATCACTCTGATCCGCAAAGCACCGGCTGCAGGGGCGCTGCGCTTTGTAAGCTGCCGGCCGGAGTTTGGTGCGAGTGATGTCAAGGCCGTGAGCTCATGGCTTGCCAGTCCTGCGGCGGAGCTTGCTGCCGCACATTTTGAGGCTTTTGAAATCCCACGGCCTGCCGGGGATGACGTTTATCCGCTGGGCAGTGCAAAGGCGGTGGAGTTTGTAACTAAGGCCCGCCAAAAACTGCAGAGCCTGCAGAATGCCGGGATTAAGCTGGGGATAGGGATCGCCTCCGGCTGTGATGCGGTGTTTTTGACTGAGGATGAGAATCTGGTTGAACCCTCGCATCTGCTGCCTATCTTTTACCCGCGTGATCACCGCCAGGGATGCGCAGGCCGCCGGCGCTGGCTGGTCAATCCCTGGGAGCAAAACGGGCAGCTGACCTGCCTTGACGCCAATCCCCGCCTCAAGGCCTATTTTGAGGCGCACAAAGAGGTCCTGCAAAAGCGGCATATTGCCCAAAAGAATCCTGCAGCCTGGTATCGCACTATCGACAAATTGATCCCGGGCCTCATGGACAGGGATCTGCTGCTGATGCCGGATCTGGCGGCAGAGCCTGAGCCCATTTTGTCGCACGGTTTATATCCGCACCACAATTGTTATTGGCTTGCCTCGGACAACTGGGATCTTAAGGTCCTGGGAGGTTTTTTGCTGGCCGATACCACCCGCAGCTTTATTGAAGTGCTCGGGGTGAAGATGCGCGGGGGCACATTGCGCTTTCAGGCGCAGTATCTGCGCCTTATCCATCTGCCGCCATTTGAGGATTTAAAAGCAGAGATCCGCCGGGGCCTCAGGCGCGCTTTTGTGGAAAAAGACCGGACCGCGGCCACCGGTTTTGCGCAGCTGGCCTATGAGGATGCTTTGCGCTGAGCGCAGGTTAAAAGCGGGGCAGCCGCAGGCTTTAAACTGCCCCTTCAAGACCCCATGTATAGGTTAGTTCAGACTGCAGCCTCAGGCCCCTGCTGCCAACAAGACAGCGGGCAGCGCCGGGGTTGGCAGCATCGTGAAATTGAGAAAGCATAGAAACAGGATTTAAGGATTTAACGTCATGCCGCAGCTTACCGAACAAAACGTCAGAGAAGTGCTGATCGATGCCTCCATGCAGAAGGCTGTGTTCCTCTATTTCTTTGTGGATGCCCCGGAGTGCGCCAAAGCCACCCAGGCTTTGACCTCTGCCATCACGGACAGCAATGAGTACATCTCCCTGGTGACTGCCGATATTTCGCAGCCGGTGGCCCAGGCCGTGGCCATGCAGATGGGATTGCAGTCCGTACCGGCCCTGATTGTGTTCCAGAACGGCAAGCCGGTGGAGGCTCTGCAGGGCGATGATATCACGGCGCATCTGCAGGAGACCATGAACAAGTACATGCCCTCCGAGACCGATTTAAAGCTGCGTGAGGCTCTGCAGGACGAGGCCGCAGGGGATGTGTCCGCTGCCTGCGCCAAGGCCGCAGAGGCTTACAAGCTTGATAACAAAAATCTGCAGGCCAAGCACATCTATGCCCGCCTGCTTATTGCCACCAAGAATTTGGATAAGGCAAAGGAGATTTTGGATAACCCCGGCCGCGAGGAGAGTGAGAGTTCAGAGTATCAGGATCTGTTAAGCGCTTTGAACCTCGCTTTAAAGGCCCAGGACAGCCCGGAGCTTGCCAATTTGGCCGCCGAGTATAAGCAGAACCCCACAGACGAGCTGGCCCTCAAGTACGCCGCCGCCCTGGTCAACGCCGGCAAGAAGGCAGATGCGCTGGAGCTGTTGTTTGAGCTGTTAAAGCAGGACTTGTCAAAGGCTGAGGTCAAGAAGACCTTCCTGGATATATTAAGCACCATGGCAGGCGATCCGCTGCAGGGCAAATACCGCCGCCGTCTGTACACCCTGATGTACTAAGAACCGGCATCCCGGGCATTCTGCCCGGGAAAAACACTCTTTTATGTTTAAGGCACCGCGGCGGTGCCTTAACTTTCTAAACCATGATCAGTTTTAAATCCATGTTGGCCAGCATGCGCTGTCCGTGCTCGGGCAGTTTGTCATCCGTGATGATGGTGTTGATGTCTGAAATGGGGACGGCAAGGTAGGTGGCGGTCTGTGCATACTTTGAGGAATCACAGATGAGAATGCGCTGACGGCTTGATTTGACCACCGCCTGCTTGACCGGCACCTTGCCGGGGTCTGGGGTGGTGATGCCGCGCAGTTCCCAGGAGGAGGCAGACAGAAAACCCAGATCTATGGAGAGCGAGGCAATGGTCTGGGCGGCTAAATGCCCGATGCCTGAGCGGTTTTGCTTTTGCACCTGTCCGCCGGTATGGATTAAGCCGCTCTGGCAGTTGTGGCTGATTAAATAATTAATCACTTCAAAGTCATTGCTCACGATGGTGAGATCGGCCCGTTCGTAGATATGCGCGCATAAGGCCAGTGAAGTGGTGCCGGCATCGAGGTAGATGCAGCAGTTTGCCGGGATCATGCCGGCGGCATAGCGTCCGATGGCGTCCTTTTCGGCGGCACACAACATTTCTTTTTGGCTGTGTGAAGGCTCAGAGAGCAGGCGGCGCAGAATTTGGGCACCGCCGCTGACCTGTTTTATCAGTCCTTCAGTTTCCATCCGCTGCAGATCACGGCGGATGGTCATGTGTGAGACCCCGAGGTTTTCCGTGAGATCGTTGATGCTGATGAACTCTTTATCCTGCAGCAGAGCCAGGATGTGATTTCGGCGCTCAGCTGGGATCATGGTTGTCTCATGAGTGCTGTTTTTCTGCATTTTTGCCTCTTTATTCAGTCAGATATGCAAATAAATTAAAACACTATAGCGATTGCGTGTTCAAGAAAATTTTGTCAAAAGGGTTACCCGCTTAACAAAATTTAACAAAAATCCGGTATTTTGAAACTTTAACATATTTTAACAAAGCTTTGAATTTTTGATAGATAACGTGAAAACATGTAAAAGAACAGTACTGGGAAATGAACGGTTTAACATTGTTAAAGCCTGTTTTAACAAGGAACTGTGAAAGGCCTGCCTGAAGCCGATGTTTATCAGATTTGTGAATTTTCACTTAATTTCCCAAAATATGACGCAATTCACATTTTCTAACAGCAAGATGTTTATAATGTTCACATAGTTTCACATTAAAGGAATAGGAGTTCTTATGACTGTCAAGAATGTTTGCGTTATCGGTTTAGGCACCATGGGTATGGGCGCTGCCAAGTCCTGCATCAGAGCCGGTTTAAATACTTACGGCGGTGATATCAGCGACAAGGCTTTGGAGACTTTAAAAGAGGCTGGTGCCGTCAAGGTTTCCAAGAATGCCAAAGAGTTCGGTGCTGAACTTGATGCCGTAGTGGTGCTGGTGGTTAACGCCGCCCAGGTCAGAAGCGTGCTGTTTGGTGACAATCCTCAGGACTGCCTGGCTTCATCCTTAAAGAAGGGCACTCCGGTGATGGTTTCCTCCACCATGGCAGCAGCCGACGCCAAGGACATTGCAGCCAAGCTCGCAGAGTACGGCCTGCCGATGCTCGATGCTCCGGTATCCGGCGGCGGCATCAAGGCCAATGCAGGCGAGATGACCGTGATGGCATCCGGTGCTCCTGAGACCTTTGAGGCCTTAAAGCCGGTGCTCGACGCTGTTGCCGCCAAGGTCTACAACATCGGCACTGAGTTCGGCCTGGGCTCAAGCGTCAAGATCGTGCATCAGCTGCTGGCCGGCGTGCACATTGCCGTTGCCGCAGAAGCCATGGCCATGGCCAAGAAAGCCGGCATTCCGCTGGACATCATGTATGACGTGGTAACCAATGCAGCCGGCAATTCCTGGATGTTTGAAAACCGTATGGCCCACGTCCTGAAGGGCGACTACACTCCGCTTTCTGCTGTTGACATCTTTGTGAAGGACTTGGGCCTGGTGACCGATACCGCCAAGGCACTGCACTTCCCGATCCCTCTGGCCTCAACCGCTTATCAGATGTTCACCAACGCCTCCAATGCAGGTTTCGGCCGCTATGACGACAGCGCCGTGATCATGACCTTCTCAGGCATCGATCTGCCGGTTAACAAGCACTAATTGAGGGCGCTTCAATGTTAAAGATTGGTGTAATTGCAGACGATTTTACCGGGGCAACTGACATTGCCAGCTTCCTGGTGTTAAATGGCCTTAAGACCGTGCAGCTGTGCGGTGTTACCCCTGATCTGCCTGCTCCTGATGCCGAGGCAGTGGTGATTTCCCACAAATCACGCTCCTGCCCGGTCGATGAGGCTGTAGCAGAGACCCAGGCTTCACTGCAGTGGCTGCTGAAGAACAACTGCAGACAGATTTACTTTAAGTACTGCTCGACCTTTGACAGCTCTGCCAAGGGCAATATCGGTCCGGTAACCGATGCGCTGATGGAGACCTTAGGTGAGAAGTTCACCATTTTCCAGCCGGCACTGCCGGTCAACGGCCGCACCGTGTACAAGGGCTATCTCTTCGTGGGCGATGTGCTGCTTGAGGAGTCAGGCATGCGCAATCATCCGATCACTCCGATGACTGACAGCTCACTGGTGCGCCTGGTGCAGATGCAGTCAAAGGGCAAGTGCGGCGTGGTGGATGTCGACACCATCCGCAAGGGTGTTGATGCTGTCAAGGTCCGCATCGAAGAGTTAAAGAGCGCAGGTTATTCCTATGCCGTGCTCGACGCCATTGATGAGAGCGATCTGCTCATTCAGGGCGAAGCCCTGAAGGATATGCGCCTGGTCACCGGCGGCTCGGGACTGGCCATCGGCCTGGCCCGTGCCGTGGCAGAAAAGGATGCAGACAGCGCCAAAGCCCAGAGCCTTGGTTATCCCAAGGGCAAAAAGGCCGTGGTGTTCTCCGGCTCCTGCTCCGTGATGACCAACAAACAGGTGGCTTTCTACAAGGCTCTGGCTGCAAGCCGCCTGGTTGACGTTGACCGCCTGTTCTCAGGTTCAGTGGATCTTGATGCCATGGCCTCTGAGTATGCAGCTTTCGTGCTTGAGCACGAGAACGATGAAAATGCTCCTTTGGTTTACGCCACCGCCAACCCCGAAGAGCTCGCCCGCATTCAAAAGCAATACGGCGCAGAAAAGTCCAGCCGTGCGGTAGAGCAGTTCTTTGCTGCATTGTCAAAGAAACTGCAGGATGCAGGGGTTGAGCGCTTTATCGTGGCAGGCGGCGAAACCTCCGGCATCGTGACCAAGTCTCTCGATGTAAAGGGCTTCTTCATTGGACCTGCCATCGCTCCGGGTGTGCCCTGGGTGCGTTCAATCAACAACGCCGTCAGCCTGACCTTAAAGTCCGGCAATTTCGGCCAGGAAGACTTCTTCCTTAAGGCTCAAAAGGATTTCCCGGTATGAAAACAAAGGAAGAATTAATCGCAGAATTTGTCGAGGCCGGCAAGACCTTGTACGAGCGCGGCTATGCCACCGGCTCGGCAGGCAATATGTCAATCTGCCTGCCGGACGGCACAGTGGCAGCCACACCTACAGGTTCATGCCTGGGCAGACTGGATGCGGACAATTTGTCCATTGTGGATAAGGACGGCAACCTGCTGTCAGGACCGAAGGCCACCAAGGAGGTGCTCTTCCACCTGGCTATTTACCGCAATAATCCTGAGCAGCAGGCGGTGGTGCATCTGCACTGCTGTTACTGCACAGCTTATGCGTGCCTGAAAGATCTCAACAAGGACAGCGTGCTTGATCCCATTACCCCTTATGTGGTCATGCGCATGGGCGATGTGCCGCTCATCCCTTACTACAAGCCGGGTTCCATTCACCTTGCTGAGGATATCGGTGCTGTGGCTGCCGGGCACAATGCCTTCTTAATGGCCAACCACGGCATGATCACCTGCGGCAGAACCATGAATGAGGCAGTGTGCAATGCCGAAGAGCTTGAAGCTTCATGCAAACTCTTCTTTGTGCTGCGCGGCTGCGAGGATCGGATCCGTTATCTGACTGAAGCTGAAATCAATGAATTGAGGAAGTAACCATGCCTAAATTTGCTGCAAACTTAACCATGATGTTCAAGGAGGTAGACTTCCTTGAGCGCTTTGAGCAGGCTGCATCCTGCGGCTTTAAGGCTGTAGAGTTCCTGTGGCCTTATTCCTACAAGAAAGAAGAGCTCGCAAAGATCTTAAAGGACACCGGCCTGAAGATCGCACTGTTCAACACCACCGCCGGCGATACTGCTGCCGGCGAGTGGGGGCACGCTGCCCTGGCCGGCCGTGAGGCTGACTTCAAGGACGAGATCGAAGAAGCTTTGGACTATGCCATTGCTCTTGACTGCAAAACCGTGCACGTGATGTCAGCGGTGGTGCCTTATCCTGAGGAGAAGGAACTGTGCCGCAATGTCTTCATCAAGAACATGCGCATGGCCGCAGATCTCTTTGCCAGGCACGACAAGGTGCTGACCATGGAGGCGCTGTGCCCGGACATCAAGCCGCGTTATCTCTATCACAGCCAGTACGAGACCATGGCACTGCGCGAGGAGATCGGCAGGGACAATGTCTTTACCCAGCTCGATACCTTCCACGCACAGATGGTCGACGGCAATCTCACTCACTTAATCCGTGACTTTGCCGGCATCTACGGCCACGTGCAGATCGCGTCAGCACCCGGCCGCCATGAGCCGGATGAGGGTGAAATCGATTACGGCTATATCTTCAAGCTCTTTGACGAGGTGGGCTATAAAGGCTACATCGGCTGCGAATACAATCCGCGCGGCGACACCAAGGCAGGACTTGATTGGTTCAAACCGTATCTCAGTTCGCAGGGCTGAGAGATAAAGAGTTCCGTCTGATCTGAACGGACAGCAAAGTAGCGAAAATAGGGAAGGCCGAAAATTGGTCTTGGAGGCCTTCCACACTAGTTATCGAGATACAATTATATGTCTACAACTGCTTTATTGTGTATTGCAGCGGTGTCGATTATGCTGCTGCTCTTCCTGGTCATTAAGGTCAAGCTCTCCGCCTTCGTGGCGCTGCTCTTAGTGTCCATGATCACCGCCATCATCGCCGGTATTCCTATTGATAAGGTAATGCCGACCTTGATTGCAGGCATGGGCTCGACCCTGGGCTCCATTACCATTATCGTCGGCCTCGGTGCAATCCTGGGACGCATGATTGAAGTATCTGGCGGCGCTGAGGCGCTGGCCAATTACTTCAGCAAGCTTCTGGGCATCAGCCGCACAGTGGCTGCGGTGACCATCGCAGGCTTTATTCTTGGTATTCCGATCTTCGTGGACGTGGGCTTCATCATCGTCGCTCCGATCGTGCTGGGCTTTGCCAAGGTTTCAAAGTCAAATCCGATAAGCTATGGTCTGCCGGTGGCTGTGGCCATGCTCGCCGTACACGTGGTCGTTCCGCCGCATCCGGGTCCTGTCGCGGCTGCCAACATTCTCAATGCTGATGTCGGCATGCTGACCTTAATCGGCCTGATTTTGTGCGTGCCTACTGCCATTGTCGGCTTCTTCACCGCCCGCTTTGTGGTCAAGCGCCACTTGGCCAAGGTCGGCAGCCATCCCTCTGAAGACAGCAAGGTGCTGATGGACGAGCTTCCTGACGAGCCCGCTCCGATCACCCCCGACGGCATGGCCGCACCTAATGTGTGGCTGGTGATGAGCCTGGTCATTATCCCGATCGGCCTCATTATGCTCGGTACGGTGTGCAATACCATTCTGCCTAAGGATTCCTCCTTCCTCGGTGTCTCTCAGTTCTTAGGCGCTCCGGGCACCGCTTTGATGGTGGCTCTGGCCATTGCTTTCTATGCCCTGGGCATCAGACGCAACTGGTCTTTAGGCAAGATCGGCAATGTGATGGATTCTGCTCTGCCTACTGCTGCAGTAGTTATCCTGGTAACCGGCGGCGGCGGTGTGTTCGGCAAGGTGCTCTCTGAGTCCGGCGTGGGCACAGCCCTGGCTGACACCTTAAACTCCCTGGGTCTTCCCATCATGCTCGCAGGCTTCGTGATCGCAGCTGCGCTGCGTGCCGCTCAGGGTTCAGCCACTGTGGCCATTTTAACTGCCGCTGGTCTGCTCGCTGATGCCGCTGCAGGCTACTCCGACACTTACCGCGTGATGATCAACATCGCCATCGGCTTTGGTGCCTTAGGCTTTTCCCACATCAATGACTCCTTCTTCTGGATTTTGACTCGTTATCTGGGCATCAGTGTGGGCGACGGCATCAAGACCTGGACCGTGATCACTTCAGTGACCGGCATCGCAGGCTTTATCTTCACCTGGATCGCCTCAATGTTCATCGCTTAAGGCAGAGGATTAAAGCATGAAGAAGTTCAGTTACATCATTAAGAACAAGGAGGGCGTGCATGCACGCCCGGCCGGTGAGTTAATTAAAACTGCCGGTGAGTTCAGAGCCAATATTGAGCTGCAGGCTAAAGGCCAGACCGTATCCTTAAAGGGCGGGATCTTCGCACTGATGGGGCTGGGTCTGCGCAGCGGCGAAGAAATCGATGTCGTCTGCAGCGGCCCTGACGAGGCTGAGGCTTTTGCTGCGGTAAAGGCCAAAGTAGAAGAGTTATTCTAAGTTTCTTTTCCCCTATGAGTATCATCCCGCCTTCGGGCGGGATATTTGCACCCTGCCAAAGATAACGCATCCCGTGCCTTGCGCATAAATCATGCGGCAAAGGCTTTTGTGCGGGTATAATACGCGCTGCTAAAGCCGCTGCCGTAAGCGGTATAAAAGGAAAAAGTTGTGAAGGAATTCACCTACAAAATTCGTCATAAAGAAGGCATGCATGCCCGTCCGACCGGGCTGCTCATTAAAAAGGCCAATGAGTTTGACAGCGATATTGAACTGATTGGCAAAGGCAATACCCTGTCCTTAAAGGGCGGCATCTTTTCCATCATCAGCCTCGGTTTGGGCTCAGGGGACGAGATGAAGATCCGCTGTCAGGGCTCTGACGAAGAGGCAGCCTCAGCTGCCATGTCAAAGCTGGTATCCGATCTGTTCTAAGCTTTGTACATATTGATTACCGCGCCTGGCATTCTGCCGTGGCGCGGCTGAAGCACTGCCATCAAGTATCTGCCGGTGCTGCATCCTCAGACTGTTCTTTAATTTCAGGCACGCACAAGTATTCGTTTAGCAGGTATCTGCGGTATCTGCCGGGGGTCATATTTTTGCGCTTTTTAAACTGAGCCGTGAAATTGCTCTTGCTCGAGTAGCCGAGCATGGTGATGATGCCGTCCAGGCTGAGCTTGGGGTTGTGCATCAGCAGCACCGCGCGTTCGATTTTTTGGTTGATGATAAAGTCATTGACGGTGAGGCCAAGCTCCCGGTGAAAGAGCGTTTCCAGGTAATCAGCGCTGATCCCGACCTCAGATGCAATGTCTTCAACCAAGAGCTTTTCATAGATGTGGCGGATGATGAAGTCTCGGGCTTTGATGAAGTACTCACTGGTGTTTTCGTTGACATGGTAGCTGCCCTCACGCAGCTTTTTGACCAGCTTGGTGAACTCTTCGGCGGCGATATGGGCAATCGCATCTGCCTCCATCTCGGTCTGGGCCTGCTCAATCTGCAAAAAGTAGCCGTCGGAAATGCAGTAGACGGTTTCACTGTCGAGCCCGGCGTCAAGCGCTGCGCGTGAGGTTACGGTGACGTCCACTATGGCCAGGTTCTTGGCGTTGCGCAGCGGAGTTGGCCCAATTACACCGCGCTTGCCGGCAAAGGGGGCATCGCGGTGCTTCTGCAGGGCCTCCAGATCACCGTTCATGATGCTCTTGCGTCTGATGATCTCCCAGGAGCCGTCATTGTGCGGCACGATGCTTTCAAACTGCCGGATCATGACCTTCATGATCTGCTGATCAAGCTGCACGTGCAGATCCTTTTTGACGACGGCGGAGTCAAGCAGATCAGAAAGTGACAGTCTTTGGCCGGTTCTTAAGTAGTACATCTGCTCAAGGCAGGAGCAGACCACGTAATTTGGGCACAGGCTGATAGGGCGCAGGCGCACCTGATGCTTAATGGAAAAGGCTCTGACTACGCTCGGGCTGGCTTCTGACTCTGAGAACGGCCCCAAGATCACGGCGCATTCTTCAGACCATTTGCAGACGGCAAAGTAAATACTGAAAAAGTCGCAGAACAGGCTGGCCTTCTTTTCCTGAGCCAGAGTAAAGAGCTGCTGCGAAAAGGCCTTGTCTTCAATCAGCGGATTGGTATCTTCTCGCCAGCCGCTGAAGGACAGCTCGCAGCTGCCGTCAGCGCGGATGAGCATCAGCGGAATGTGGGTTATGTGCGCTATGGTCTGCAGATAGAACTCTTTATCAAGCTCCAAGGCGTCAGTTGCCACAGTCATATCTGTCCTCCAAACAGGTTTTTGAGCCTGCTCTGAAAAGGGGAATGTCTGCCCCAATTTTCAAAATTGTGATCCAGGGATCATCAAATTTTGCAAATTTCTATTGATACAGAACTTTTGTCCTGAAAACAGAACTTTTTCATGGAGCGATTGTAATATATTTTTCCGCAAGGGAGGAAACCAGCCGCAGCTGATGCCGCAGCGTAAGCTGGAACCCCTGGGAATTTAAACAACATTTACTAATACTTTAAAGGGGATTTTTTGATGAAAGTTTTATTGTTAGGCGAATCCTGGAGCATCCACATGATCCACTCCAAAGGATTTGACAGCTTTACTTCCACCAAGTACGAAGAAGGCGCTGCCTATTTAATCAACAGCCTGAAGGAAAGAGGCGTCGATGTTGTGTACATGCCGGCACACACCATTCAGACCGCATTCCCGCGCAGTGCTGAAGAACTCGCTGTATATGATGCCGTCATTATCAGCGATGTGGGCAGCAATACCTTCCTCCTGCAGAACGACACATTCTACAATATGAAGATGGTACCAAATGCCTTAAATCTAATCAAAGACTATGTGACCCAGGGCGGCGGATTTTTGATGATTGGCGGCTATTTATCCTTCATGGGCATCGAGGGCAAGGCCAATTACAAGCGCACCGTGATAAGTGAGATTCTGCCCGTTGAGATGCTTGACGGGGATGACCGTGTCGAGGTTCCTGAGGGCATTACTGCCGAGATCTGCATGCCTGAGCATGAGTCTGTCAAAGGCTTTAAGTCAGCTCCGTGCTTCCTGGGCTACAACCAGCTTATCGCCAAGCCCGGTGCCGAGGTCGTGATGAAAGTGGGCGCCGATCCGCTGCTGGTGTTCGGCACTTATGAGAAGGGCAAAACTGCCTGCTTTGCCAGCGACTGCTCACCTCACTGGGGCTGCCTTGATTTCCTCAAGTGGGAACACTACGGCGAGATGTGGCTGAACATCATGAAAGCCATTGCCCGTTGATTTTGATTAGATTTTGATTTTGCAAAAACGCATTAATTCGCGAGGTTTTATCTATGAATAAGGCATCTGTACCTCTTTTTATGCTGGCCACTGTTCTCGCCGGCATGCTTTCACCGATGCAGTCTGCGGTAAACGGTCAGTTAGGCAAATTCCTGGGAGACGGCAACGCCTGTGCCGTGATCTCTTTTGCCAGCGGCCTGGTGGTCATGTTCTTTATCATCATCTCAAGAAAGAAAACCCGTGAGCAGTTTGCTTCCATCCCGAGACTGATTAAGAGCCGAGCCATCGCTCCGTGGAATTGGTTTGCCGGTTTGTGCGGCGCCATGGTGGTGTTCTCTGAAGGTGCCTCTGCTTCTACCTTAGGTGTGGCCACCTTCCAGACCGCCCTGATTTCAGCTTTAATTCTCTCAGGCCTGCTCTGCGACCGCTTCGGCATCGGCGTGAAAGAGAAGAAGTACTTAACTCCGCAGCGTCTTTTGGGTGCACTGCTGGCCATTATCGCCACTATCTTTGTGGTGTCACCGCAGTGGGAATCCCCGCATGTGCTGGTGCTGGCCGTGCTGCCCTTCCTCGCTGGCCTTTTAGCAGGCTGGCAGCCTGCAGGCAACAGCGCCGTCGGTGAGGCCACCGGATCCATGCTGGTATCCATCACCTGGAACTTCATCGTGGGCTTTACCGTGCTGACCATTGCCCTTATCATCCGCATCGCCTTAGGTCACGTGACACTTACCCTGCCTGATACCTGGTGGATGTATTTGGGCGGTCCTTTGGGCTTAATGTCCATCGGCTTAATGGCCCTGCTGGTACGCGGCATTGGTCTGCTCCTGCTTGGTGTGGCATCTACCGCAGGACAGCTTTTAGGCTCAGTGTTAATTGACCTTGCCATTCCGGCTTTAGGCAACACTGTTTACCTCGCTACCATCATCGGCACCCTGTTTGCTTTAGCCGGTGCCGTATGTGCAGCCGTTCCTAACAAGAAAGAGCGCGGGCAGGCTTTGGCTTCAGCTCAGGCTTAATTAAAGAGGCAGTCAGGAGGTTAATTATGGATAAGTTTGTACAGACCGTTCTTGGCCCTGTTGCCAAGGAAGACATGGGCATTACTCTGCCGCACGAGCACTTGTTTAATGATCTCTCAAATTGTGTGGATGAGCCGTTTTACCCTTATTCAACATTTATTGCTGACAAAAAGGTGTCACCGAGCATCGCTTATGGACTGAGATACGATCCTTACTGCAATGCCGACAACATGTCAGAAAAAGATGTGGATGACGTTGAGGCTGAGGTGCGCAATTTAATGAGCGTGGGCGGAAAGACCCTCGTGGATGCCACCGGCTCCCGTTCTATCGGCCGCAATGTGCCGAAGATGGTTGAAATTGCAAAGCGCACCGGTCTTAATGTGATTGCCTCAACCGGCTTGTATCTCTCAAAGTTTGAGACTGAGGAAAAGATGCTGCGCCCGGCTGAAGTAATTGCGGCCGAATACGATCACGATCTCAATCAGGGCATGGACGGCACAGAGGTTAAGGCCGGCCTTATCGGTGAACTGGGCGTGTCTCCGCTCTTTACCCCCGGTGAGCACAATAATCTGCGTGCAGGTGCTCTGGCCTGGCAGCAGAACAAGCATATCTCCATCAACATCCACATGCCAGGCTGGCTGCGCTATGGTGATGAAGTGCTCGATATCATGCTCGATGAGATGAAGGTCGATCCTAAGAAGCTGTCACTGGCTCATTCTGATCCTTCAGGTGAAGATCCTGATTATCAGCGCCGTCTGCTTGACCGCGGCGTGTTCCTGGAGTTTGACATGATAGCCCAGGATATTTCCTTCCCGAAGGAAGGCATGGGCCCGTCAGTCATGGAGACTTTGGATGTCATCGTTAAGCTGATCAAAGACGGTTATGAGGATCAGCTGGTGTTGAGCCACGATGTCTTCTTAAAGCAGATGTACACCAAGAACGGCGGCAACGGCTTTATCTTTGCGCCTACCGTGTTCCTGTCGCTGCTGCGTCAAAAGGGCATTGACGAGCAGGTGGTGCACAAGCTCTGTATTGAAAATCCGGCAAACCTGCTGGCTTAATTCACAAGTTCCAGCGTGATTTATTACTAAGCCCCGGGCATGACCCGGGGTATTTATGTACAAGGCGTGATATGGCAAAGATTTTAAATTTTGGTTCGCTCAACGTTGATTTCGTTTATCAGGTTCCGCATTTTGTGCAGCCTGGAGAAACTTTGTCCTCATTCGGGCGCAGTATTTTTGCAGGCGGCAAAGGCCTCAATCAGTCACTGGCAGCAGCGCGCGCCGGGGCACAGGTCTTCCATGCCGGTGCGGTGGGGACAGACGGTCAGCTGCTTTTGGACATGCTGCAGGGCGACGGCGTGGACTGCTCTTTTATTCAGCACAGCGAGGGCCCGAGCGGCCATACCATCATTCAGGTTGATCCGAGCGGACAGAACTGCATCATCTTGTTTCAGGGCAGCAACTTTGAGCAGCAGCGTGAGTGGATTGATGCAGTGCTGCAAAATTTCAGCGCGGGCGATTTCCTGCTGCTGCAAAATGAAATCAATCTGGTCGGCTACTTGATTAATAAGGGTGCAGAGCGCGGTCTCAAAGTCTGCATCAACGCATCTCCGATTAACGAAAATCTGGCAGGCTGCAACCTTGAAAAGTGCAGCCTGATTGCAGTCAATGAGCTGGAGGCAGCTGCCTTGACAGAACAAAATCCTGAGGAAGAACAGCCCGCAGATCGGCAGCTTAAACTGCTGCGTGAGCGCTTCCCGGAGAGCAGCATTGTGCTGACCCTGGGTACCCAGGGCTCTTATCTGCAAAAGCCCGATGGGGAGGTAATTTTTACTCCGGCCTTCAAGGTCAAGGCGGTGGATACCACTGCAGCAGGTGACACCTTCCTGGGCTTCTTAACCGCCGCTCTGGCAGAGGGAGTGGAGGATGAGCAGGCGCTGCGCCGTGCTGCGGCAGCGGCAGCCATTGCTGTGACCAGGCCGGGCGCCGGCCCCTCAATTCCTAAGCTGGCGGAAGTTTTGGATTTTTTAAAGACTGAGGCCTGAACTTAATCAGGCCTGCGTTTAAACAAGTTCACAGAATTACGTAGCGTGGAAGCCCATTACCTTTAGGTGATGGGAGGAAACGCTACCCTGAATTTTTCTGTTTTTAAAATGTGATAGAGCAACTTGAATTGTATGGTATTATCAGATAATGCATTTGGTCAAAACATACTAAATGCAGAGTGTCAATAGACTCAGATCTGTGTATGGAGGAGTTAATTTATGCCACAAGAACTGACCGCAAAAATTAAGCTTCTTCCAACATCAGAACAGGAAGAGCTGCTTTTAAAAACTATGGCTGCTTACCGTGATGGATGCAACATAGCCTCTGAGTATGCTTACGAAAGCGGTATATACGCCAGATTTGAAATTCAAAAAGCGGTTTATAGTGACATTCGCGAAAAAACAGGATTAAAGGCTCAGCAGGCAGTATCTGTCTGTAGAACAGTACAGGCAAGATATTTGGCCATTTTGAGAAATCCGGCATTTCAAAAGAAGTGCAGGTATCAAGGAAAGCAGCTCATACCTAACAAAGTCGAATTTCAGAAACTCCAATGTGATTTAGTGCACAATAAAGATTACACAATAAAAAGCGACCAAACAGTAACGATTTCAGTGTTAGGTGATGCCAAAAGACTTCGTATTCCTTTTGAAATAAAGGGAATGGAGAAGTTTTTCGATAAGAATATCTATAAGTTTGGCACGGCTAAGTTAGTCTACATAAGAAAAAATTTCTTTCTTCATATTGGCGTAACTAAGCTTGATGTCAATGAAGTTACAGATGAGGAATTATTTAAAGCTCACAACATTGTTGGTATCGACAGAGGAATAAATTTTGTTGTGACTTCTTATGACAGCAACAATGAAACCGTTTTCGTCAGCGGAAGGAGATTAGCATCCTATAGGAAACATTTTGTTGAATTGAGGCGTTCGCTTCAGAAGAAGAATACTCCCAGTTCGAGGAGAAGGCTTAAAGCTATTGGCCAACGAGAACACGGCTGGATGCAGGAAGTGAATCATTGTATTTCTAAGGCACTTGTTGAAGCATATCCTCCTGGGACTTTGTTTGTATTAGAGGATTTAACAGGCATTCGTGAGGAAGCTGTTAAATTTCGCAAAAAAAGGCGCTATGTCATGTCATCTTGGACTTATTTTGATTTGGAGGAAAAGATTATATATAAGGCCAATCTGAGACACAGCAGAGTTGTTTTTCTGGATCCCAGGTATAGCAGTCAGCGCTGTCCTCGCTGCGGTATGGTTGAAAAATCAAATCGCAATAGAAAAGGGCATTTATATTGTTGCAAAAACTGCGGCTATCGTTCCAACGATGACCGGGTTGGCGCAATAAATATGCTCCAAAGAGGAGAAGACTACTTAAAAACTCTTCATAAGCCTTTTTAGATTAAAGCAAGATAAATGCAGTTGAGTATATCTTGATTGCATGGGGCGCAGTCAATCGTCCCGGGATGTAACGCAGCCTATCTGTCAATAAATTGATGACAGGTCTGCAAAAGAGGGAAGGAGATAAAAATATTTTTATCGTTGGAACTTCCTGGCTGTTACAAGCCCATCAGCTTCAGCTGATGGGTAGTTGACCAACACCTCATGCCAAAGCCCGACTTAGCTTTGGCATGTCTGCATCAGGTGGTTAATTGTTGAGATCGCGCAGCACGTGCGAGGCATACTGCGGCTTGGTGCGCGCATAAAAATCGCGTGCAAAGTCGATTAAATCGCCCTGTTCAATATGCTCGCGGATCTGCTGTATCAAGTGCTCGTAATAGTGCAGATTGTGGATGGTGTTGAGGTGTGCGCCCAACATCTCACCGCACTTGTCGAGGTGGTGCAGATAGGCCCGGCTGAAGTGGCGGCAGGTGTAGCAGTCGCAGTTGGGATCAAGCGGCCTGGTGTCCATGGCGTACTTGGCATTGCGGATTTTGATGACGCCCTCTGAGGTGAAAAGGTGGCCGTTGCGGGCGTTGCGTGAGGGCATCACGCAGTCAAACATATCAATGCCGTTGAGCACTCCCTCCAGGATGTCCTCCGGGCGGCCCACACCCATGAGATAGCGCGGCTTGTCAGATGGCAGCATATCGGGGATTTCGCGCAGGGCGTCGTACATCACGTCCTTGGGCTCGCCTACGGCCAGGCCGCCGATGGCATAGCCGTCAAAGCCGATGGAGGTCAGCCCGTTTATCGACTGGCGGCGCAGATCCATGTCGGTGCCGCCCTGCTGAATGCCAAAGAGCGCATTTTTGTTCTCCAGGCGGTTGAACTCATCGCGGCAGCGCTGCGCCCAGCGCAGGGACAGTTCCATGGCATCCTGCATGCGCTTTCTGTCCGCCGGCAGGGCAATGCACTCGTCAAACTGCATCACGATGTCAGAGCCTAAGGCATGCTGCACCTGCATGGAGATCTCAGGGGATAAAAAGAGCCTGGAGCCGTTAATCGGGTGCTGGAACTTTACGCCCTCCTCGGTGACCTTGCGCAGGCCCGATAAGGAGAACACCTGAAAGCCGCCGGAGTCAGTGAGAATGGGTCTGTCCCATTGCATGAAATCGTGCAGATCACCGTGGGCCTTAATTACCTCACAGCCCGGGCGCAGCCACAGGTGGAAGGTGTTGCCAAGGATAATGTCAGCGCCGAGCTCTTTTAACTGCTCCGGGCGCACCCCCTTTACCGTGCCCAAAGTGCCAACCGGCATAAAGGCCGGGGTGCGCACGATGCCGCGTGCAAAGTGCAGTTCACCGCGGCGGGCTTTGCCGCAGGTGGTTAAAAGCTTAAATTCCACTATTTGTCATCCTCCTGTGCTGAAGGGGGCAGATCCATGGCCTCGGTGCGCTTTTCAATGAACATGCAGTCACCGTAGGAGAAGAAATGATATTTGTCCTCCACCGCATGGCGGTAGGCGGCCATGGTGTTCTTATAGCCTGCAAAGGCGCACACCAGCATGATAAGCGTGCTCTCGGGCAGATGGAAATTGGTGATGAGGCAGTCAATCACCTGATACTGATAGCCCGGGTAGATGAAGATCGAAGTGTCATTGTAAAAAGCACAGATCTCCTCGGTAAGACCCTGGCTCTTTGCATACTGCGCGGCGCTTTCAAGCGAGCGCACGGCGGTGGTGCCCACGGCTACCACGCGGTGGCCTGACTTGTGGCACTCTATCACGGCATCGGCCACTTCCTGAGGGAGATTTACAAATTCCTTGTGCATGTGATGCTCTTTGATGTCATCCTCACGCACCGGCTGAAATGTGCCGGCACCGACATGCAAAGTCACAAAGGCGGTCTTGACGCCCATGGCCTTGAGATCTGCAATCTGCTCTTCATCAAAGTGCAGGCCGGCAGTAGGCGCAGCCACGGCACCGGGATCTTTGGCGTAAACGGTCTGATAGCGCTCCTTGTCTATAGGCTCGTCAGCGCGCTCAATGTAAGGGGGCAGCGGGATGTGGCCTGCCTTGTCCAACAGGTCGAGAATGGAGCTGCCATCCACGGTCTTTACCAAGAAGAGATCACCCTCGCGGCCGGTCACCTCAAGTTTGGCGCCGTCTGCATGGTCAATTTCAATGATGCAGCCGGGCTTGGGTGACTTGGAGGCCTTGGTGTGGGCCAGCGCGGAGGAGAGCGAGAGAATGCGCTCGATCAAAAGCTCCACTTTGCCGCCGGTTTCCTTGGTGCCGAACATGCGTGCGGGGATCACTTTGGTGTCATTGAACACCAAAAGATCGCCAGGCTGTAAAAACTCTTTTAAATCGTAAAAATGCTTATCCTGATAAGCGCCGCTGTTCCCGTTAAGGCACAGCATCCTGCAGGCAGTACGCTCTTTAGACGGGTAAAAAGCAATCAATTCCTGCGGCAGGTCAAAATTAAAATCACTGCGAAGCACTGTATTAGCCCTCATTAAACCGGGGGCTAATTGTACCAAAAAGATGCACAAAATCCCGGCCCGCTCAGCCTTTTTCGCAGGTAGAGGCGCGATTTTGCACCGGCAGCCTGGATGTGCCCTTGATGGGCCGCTAAGGGCGGCGGCCCAAATTTAAAACAGCGGTGGATGCAAGGACTGCAGCAATGCCGATCACCAGGTTGACGGTCAGCGGATCATCAAAGAACACAATGCCAAAGAGCGCGGCGGTGGCCGCCTCGATGACCGCGAGCACTGCAGCGCGGCCGGCCTCCATGCGCTCAAGGCCCGTGGTGTAAAAGAAGTAGGCAAGCAGGGTGCACAAGAGAACCAGGCACAAAGCCGGGACGATAAGCAGCGGAGAGGCCGCCAGGGCAGCGGCGATGTTCTGCGGCGAGCAGAGCGGGGCAATGCACAGCGCTGCGATGATAAAAGTCCAGCTCATTAAAGTCAGCGGATGATAGTGCCGCCTGATGCCAAAGACCGAGAAGATGGAATAGGAGGCATAGCAAAAGCCTGAGCCCAGGCCCCAGAGCACACCGGCGGTGGTGGCATGCTGCTGTGTGCTGCCGAAGATCCCGGAGACAAAGCAGGTGCCGGTCAAGGCGAGGACAAGTGAAACGGCCTTGCGCCGGGTAAAGCGCTCTTTAAACAGCAGGCAGGAGCACAAAGTGACTACGGCAGGGGAGATGTACATCAAGACCGCGGCGACACCGAGCGAAGTGAGCTCAATGGCGTTGTAGTAACAGGCATTGAAGCCTGCAATCGAGACCATGCCGCTGCCCAGGCAGATCCAGGCGTCAGCAAACTTAAGCCTTAAGAGCCTGGGCCTGAAGATGAGCATCAGGGCAGTCAGCACTATGGCCGAGCCTACAATGCGCACGGCGCAGATGTCGTACACCGACAGGCCGCCTGCGGACAGGGAGCGCACATAAATGCCCTGTGAGCCCCACAGTGTACCGGCGAGCAGAATAAACAGTACGGCAAATTTGTTCATTTAAATCGCAGTTCGTTTTTAAGCTTTTTGTTGTTATGTAAGCCGCTTTTGCAGGGCGGCTTTTTGCGGGGGATCATTGTACAGGGGCCGGGGCGCAGTTTTAACGCCGGGGCATAAAAATCAGCCGGCAGGGTTTTTATGTGCAGTAAGAGCAGCAAGAGCTGTGCGCACCGCGTTATTGGCCGCTGTAAGATAAAGCATGCCACCGCCCATTTCAAAACGCTCAGCCTGCTTGATGGTCAGAATGCCCAGGCGGTAAAGGCAGGACAGTGCATCCACCCGGCCAGGTGCCGGTGCAGGTTCCATCTCAAGGCTCTCGTCATCAATTTCACAGAGCGCACTGTCAGGCAAGGTGAGGGCAGACAATGCCTCCTGCACTGTGCTCCCATCGTGTCTGGCCTTTTGCCGGGCAAAAAGAGAAATGAGCTCTGGCAGGGCCTTACAGTCCCCGGCCGGGCAGGATTTAAAGCCATCTTCAGGATTTTGCAGGAAGCAAAAAACATCCTGCGGGCAGTAGACGCGGCTGCGGCCATGGCTGTCAAAGCAATAGCCCGAGAGGTGCTCTTTGATGGCCTCAAGCACGCTCTGTTCAGTCCACCTGCCGGTCTGCTGCATTTCATTGAGCCTGTGTGCAGCGGCTCTGATGTAAGGGCGCAGACAGGTCTCAAGCTCCTGCTGCGTGATGCCGGTGATGGCGCCCAGGGGCAGATCAAAAGTGCAGTCATCGATGTGATCGACCGGGCCGAACTCTGTAGAAAGGCCCAGGGAATGCAGGCCGGTGAGCAGGGTAAAGCGGAACTTTGATTCGCAGCTTTTTTGCAGCATGAAGAAGGTCTCAAGCAGATTGCGCCGCTCTTTGAGCTCTGCGGCAGTGAGGCCTGCCGCGGTAAGCGGGGCATCCACATTGTCAATCAGCAGCACCAGTGAGATGCCGGGCTGTTTTTGCAGTGCATCCTGCAGCTCAAAGAACCAGCTGACAGATCTGTCAGTTCCCTCAGGCCAGGTCTTGGTCACAGTAACCCCGGCTCTGGCAAAGGTTTCGAGGATGGTGCGCACGAAGCGCCCGGCAAAGTTGCCGGGTGCAGCTGCTGGGGTTAAAGCTGAAACGGATGCGGTGTCCGGGGCGCAGATCTTCGCAAAATCAAGGCGGATCACCTTAAAGCGCCGTTCCATCCAGGGGCCTGTAGTCACGAACTGCAGCAGGGGAGAGCACTGCGGGCCGCGGGAAAAGAGCGTTTCCAAAACAGAGAGCAGGGTGGTTTTGCCAAAGTGCGGCGGGCGGGATAAAAACCAGGTGCCGCACCAGCGTGTGAGTGTTGTCAGGGCATCAGCTTTAATGAGCAGCGGGGCCCTGGTCTTTTCAAAGTCAGCAAATTCAGTCAGCCCCAGCGGCAGAGGAGGCAGGGCGGAGAGTGCAGCTGCAGCGTGTTTTTCAATCATGTCTGTCATCTTATGCTTAAGTTTTCAGTGCTGTGGCGGTAAGGGTAAAGACAAAGCCTGAACAGAGATCACTTCAGGCTGCAGCAAAGCCTTCCCGTTATCATCCACGTCTATGGAGCTTGACTGCAGCCTGACGGTCAGCGTCAGCCTGATTACTTCTTTGCCAGCAGTCAGCTCTTGCTGCAGCAGATCAGTGCTTGAAGCAGAATTTGAGTTTAAGCCTGAGTTTGAAGCAATGGCTTCTTCTTCCTCATCTGCGGCTTGTACTTCAATCATGAAGATCCTGTCCTCAAGTTCAATGGCAAATCACGGGCATCCGGCAGGGCCGGGGAGGCAGTTGAGCTCTTGCAGCACGGCAGACAAGTACAGTGCATCCCGGCAGAACTGAGCCCTGAGCGCAGCTGAGATCCCTAAGGCTGCGTGCAGCACCTCCGGGGAGCTGGTGAGGCGGAAAATTCGCAGCAGTATATTGCAGCTCTTTTGCAGGAGCTGGAAGCTGCGCTGTTTTAAGCCTGCGGCAAGATCCTGCTGCCTGACACTGCAGGAAACCAGCAGACCAACCCCCTTTACCGCATATTGGCTGTGCACTAGAGCGGCAAAATAGCGTCTGATTTCCGTGGTGGCAGGGCCAAGCTGCAGACACTGTTCATCCCCGCCCTTGATGGTCAAATAGCCGCACTGATAGAGCAGGGGCAGGGCCGGGTAAGCTGCATCCTGCTTTACTTTAATGCTGCAGGAGAGCTGTTTTTGACTGGCTCTCAGCGTGCAGTTTGGATTGAGAAAGTCACCGAGGAAGCCTAATACTGTGGTATTGCTGCTTTGCTGTGCGCACAGGCGGTACAGCAGATGTTTTTCGCCGCCGCCGGTGGTAAGCCAGCACGACCCGAAGGTGGGTTCCGGGGATAACAGAAAGTTCAAAATATCCCAGGGACAGTACAGGCGCTCCGGAGCCTGCGGGCAGAAACACCAGTGCCCGTAATGCTGTTCAAACTCCTGCAGCACCAGTTCTGCCGTCCACCTGTCTGAGCCCGTCTGCTGATTTAAGCTTTCTGCTGCGGCAGTTAAAAACGGCTCGAAGTTCTCTTTAATTTCCGCCAGGGTAAAGCCCGCCAGCGCATTGCACTCCGGGTCAAAGCTGAGGTCTTTTAGGGCGGGGATGGGAGGCAGATCAACATCGGGCAGGATGCTGGTGATGCCGGTAAACAAGACAAAGCGGAATTTGCTTTCGTTGGCTGCAATGACGCTCAGAAAGCGCTGATAGAGGTCTTTTCGGGCTTTAAGCTCCTGAGGCTCTGCATCCTCAGCCTCGTTGTACGGCCGGTCAGCCTCGTCCACAAGCAGTACGTATTCCTGCTGCGGGGCCTGGGCCAGCGCTTCGTCAAGAGCGCTGAAGGGGGCCTCAACGGTATCTTCAGGGGGCAGCTCAAGACCGGCATCTTCAAATTCGGTGCAGATGTAGTCTGCAAACTCTGCCTTAAAGTCAGTGCCGCGGACACTGCTGTCAAACTCAGTGAAATCAAGGCTGATGACGGTATAGCGCCGCTCCTGCCACAAATTAAGGCGCGCAGCTTTAAGGCCCTGCAGTTTTTCAGTGCCGTGGGCAAAGAGCTCAGCTAAGGCAGAGAGGGTGGTGCTTTTGCCAAAGCGGCGCGGGCGGGTGAATAAGAAGATGCCCCGGTGTGCGGCCAGCCTGGCGATGCGGTCGGTTTTGTCAACAAAGCTGAAGCCAAAGCTGTGGATTGCAGCAAGATTGGAAAGCCCAATGGGCAGGGTATTGTTCTGGTTCATAATTTTTAGAAAACAGGGTATAAAGCAATTATTAAACTGCCTGCAGTGTAGCATGTCTGCGCCGTTTTGAGCAGGTGTTTGAGCGCAAAGCAGGCTGTCTGAAATTTTCGCAATTTTGCAGTGCTTTTCAAAAGATCTGCTAAACTAATGCAAAATTGTTACAGAGCTCACTTTTTTGAGCTGCCTTTTTGTATACAGGATAGGTTCTTTATGTTTATTTCAAGTGCATACGCTGCTGATGCAGCACCCGCCGGCGGCGATATGAGCATGATCGTCGTGCTGACCATCTGCATGGTGGCAGTCTACTTCTTTGTGATGCGCCCGAACTCCAAGAAGCGCAAGGAAATGCAGAAGCTCCTGGACAACCTCGCAGTTGGCGATGAGGTGCTGACCAACGGCGGCATCGCAGGCCGCATCAGCAAGCTCCCTGAGAACAAGGAGTACGTGTTAATCACTGTGTCAGGCGGCATCGAGCTGCAGATGAAGCGCAACTATGTGGTGGCCGTGCTGCCCAAGGGCACTTTAGTGGATTCCATTAAGGGCACCGCTGAGACCTCCGGCAGAAAGCTCGTCAAGAGAAAGAAGGTCAAGGCACAGCCTGCAGCAGCCGCACAGGCTCCTGAGGCTGAGAAGCCTGCCGAGGCTGCTACTGCCCCTGAAGCCGCTCCTGAGAAGACTGAGACTGAAACTCCGGCTCCGGCCGCCGAGGCAGCTCCTGCCGAAGTGAAGGCTGAGGAAGCACCGGCTGCAGCTGAAGCTGAGAAAGCTGCTGAAACTGACAAGAAATAGTGCCCCTTTTTCATGGCCGCAGTGTGAGTGCTGCGGCTTTTTCGTTTGAGATGACAAAGTGTTAAACAAGTTTCCTTGGTGGAAGAACCTGCTGGTGTTCTTAGTCATCGGCCTGGGTTTCTTCTATGCTGTGCCCAATCTCTACGGTGAAGATCCGGCTCTGCAGATTTCCGGAACACACGGCACCACGGTGGATGCCACGGTACAGCAGCAGGTTCAGAACCTGCTTACAGCAAAAAATATCAGCGGTGACTATGAACTGGAGAACGAGCAGCTGCTCATCCGCTTCAAGAGCACCGAACAGCAGATTTTAGCCCGTGATCTGGTGCAGGATGCTCTGGGCGACAATTACATCACTGCCTTAAACCTGGCTCCGGCCACTCCGGCCTGGATGCGCTCTTTGGGCATGCACCCCTTGAAGTTAGGTCTTGATCTGCGCGGCGGCGTGCACTTCTTAATGGAAGTGGACATGAACGAAGCCATGAACAAGATGAAGACCCAGCTGGTGTCCGATTTCCGCACTGAGCTGCGCAACAACGATCTGCGCCTGTCTGGCGCCCGCGTGGAGGGTGATGCGGTTTTGGTGACCTTCCGTGATGCCGCCACGCGCGATCAGGCTTTGGATCTGCTGCGCCGCAATCACGGTGATTTCACTTTCCAGGAATATGACCGCGACGGCAGATACTTCATCCGCGCTGAAATGACCCCGCAGAAGCTCTCGCAGATCAGGACCAATGCAGTCGATCAGAACATCAACATTATCCGCAACCGTGTGAACGAACTGGGTGTAGCTGAGCCTCTGGTGCAGCGCCAGGGCGCCGACCGCGTGGTAGTTGAGCTGCCGGGCATTCAGGATACAGCCCGCGCCAAGGAAATCTTAGGCGCCACCGCTACTTTGGAGTTCCGCCTTGTGGACAGCAATGCTGATATGCACGCTGCCATGCAGGGGCGTGTGCCTGCCGGCGACGAGCTCTATCATGACAAGAACGGTTATCCGGTGGTGCTGGAAAAGCGCGTGATTTTGACCGGTGATCACATTGTGGATGCATCCTCCTCTACTGACGAGAACGGCAGACCGCAGGTGAACATCAGCCTTGACTCACGCGGCGGCAGCATTATGTCAGACTTCACCAAGGATCATGTGGGCAAGTCCATGGCCACCAACTTTATCGAGTATAAGGTGATCCCGAGTGAAGATCCCAATGCCCCCAAGCCTGGCGATCCGGACTACAAGCCGCAGTTCCAGAAGGTCGAGCAGATCATCAACGTTGCTACCATTCAGACCCGTCTGGGCTCAAACTTCCGCATTACCGGCATTGACAGTGCCAAGGAAGCTCACAACCTCGCGCTGCTGCTGCGCGCCGGTGCTTTGATTGCGCCTATTCAGATTGTCGAAGAGCGCACCATCGGCCCGAGCCTCGGTCAGCAGAACATCGACAACGGTATCCGCGCCATGGTTTACGGTGTGGCCGCTCTGATGGCCTTTATGCTAATTTACTACAAGGCTTTCGGCTTTATTGCCAACTTGGCTTTGATCTTCAACTTAGTGCTGCTTGTCGGCGTGATGTCGCTTATTCCGGGAGCTACCATGACGCTGCCTGGCATCGCGGGCATTGTGCTGACCCTGGGCATGGCCATTGACGCCAACGTGCTGATTTACGAGCGCATCCGTGAAGAGCTGCGCAACGGACGGCCGGTGCAGCATGCCATCCATGAGGGTTATGCCAAGGCCTTCGGCACCATTGCCGACTCCAACATCACCACCTTCATCACCGCGCTCATCCTCTTTATGGTGGGCACCGGCGCCGTCAAGGGCTTTGCCCTGGTGCTGATGATCGGTATTGCCTCTTCAGTGTTTACCGCTGTCACGGCCTGCCGTGCCATCGTGAACATCATCTGGGGCGGCAGACGCAAGGTCGAGAAGCTCTATATTTAAGGAGGGGTTGCTATGCTGCAGTTTATTAAAGAAGGTACAGTCATTCCCTTCATGAAAATTAAGGGAATAGTGGAAATCTGCTGTGTGTGTCTGGTGATTGCCTCCATCGTCTCGATGTGCGTCAAGGGCCTGAACTGGGGCCTTGATTTCACCGGCGGCATCGTGATTGAGACCAAGTATTCACAGGCCGTCGATCTTGACGATGTGCGAGAGGCCTATGCCTCTGAGGGCATCACCGGCGTGACCCAGCACTTTGGCTCGCCGCGTGACGTGATGATCCGCGTCGCGCCGCAGGAAGGCCTGCGCCAGCAGGTGGTGGCCGACAAGGTCATGACCGCTGCCCACAAGCTCGACCCCAATGCCACTTTAAGCCGTTCAGAGTACGTCGGTCCTGCCGTCGGTGAGGAGCTGGTGCAGAGCGGCATCCTGGCCATTGTGGTGTCCCTGATTGCGATTTTGGCTTACATCGCCTTTCGCTTTGAGTGGAGAATGGCTACCGGCGCCGTGATTTCACTTGCGTATGACGTCTTCATTGTGATGGGCGTGTTCTCCTTCTGGCAGATTGAATACGATCTGACCGTGCTTGCGGCCGTGCTGACCGTGGTCGGTTACTCCCTGAACGATAAAATCGTGGTGTTTGACCGTATCCGTGAGAACGCCAGCAAGCTCTCGCGCGATCTGACCATGGACGAGCTCTTTGACGTCTCCATCACCCAGACGCTGTCGCGTACCATCATCACCTCCGGCACGACCCTCATTACCGTGCTCTCGCTGCTGATTTTTGGCGGAACCATGATCCACGGCTTTTCTTTGGCATTGACCGTCGGCATCGTCTTTGGTACTTTCTCATCTATCTACGTGGCTAGTACCTGGGCTCTGCTTTTGAAGATTCAAAGAAAGAATCTTCTGCCGATGAAGATCGAGAAGAAAGAAACGGACGGCATGGAGTCGCTCGACTAAGATTAAAGTGAGGTTTTAATGTTTAAAGATAAGGCAGGAGTTTTAACCAAATCTCTTGCCTTTATTGTAAGTACGGCAGTGCTCGCAGGCTGTGCGTCCAACCGTGAAGACGTGCAGGGGGAGGCACTGCTGCGCGCTGATTTTTCGGTGCCGCCCTCTGAAATCGTGCTCACCATGCCGGTGATGGCAGCAGTCGAGCGCGATCAGATGCTGATTGTGCAGCTCTCTGAGCTGCTCGACACCCGGGCGGTGACCGCAGGCGACCGGGCTGAGCTTTTTTATGAACTGGGCGTCATCTATGACCGCCTGGGGCTTGAGGGCTCGGCGCGCACCATGTTCATGAATGCGCTGGTGGAAAAGCCTGACTTTGCTCCGGCCTATAATTTCCTGGCTATTTACCTTGCCTCAGCCGAACGTTTTTCCGATGCCTTTGAAGCCTTTGATGCCGCCCTGGAGCTTGATCCTTCAAACAGCTACACCTACTTTGCCCGCGCCATTGCGCTTTATTACAGCAAGAGAGCTGAAACCGCGCTGCCTGACATCGAGCGCTTTTATCAGGCCGATAAAAACGACCCTTACCGCATCCTGTGGTATTACTTGATTGAGTGTCAGACCGCAGGTTATGACACTGCCCTGTTGCACTTAAAAGAGCGCTACGTTAAAGCTGACAAGAAAGAGGATTACTTTGGCTATCACATCATTGACTATATCACCGGGCTTATTGACCGCTCTGCCCTGATGGCCATGGTGCGCGATCCGCAGGTGCCGATGTACCTGAAGATCGAGCGCGCCTGTGAGGTCTACTTTTACCTCGGCAAAGAGGCGCAGCGCCAGGGCAATATAAAACTTGCCTTTGACTACTTTCACTTAGCCGAGCGCACTGACAAGTACGATTTTCTTGAATACCGCTATGCCCTGTTTGAAATCAGGCGCATGGCAAGGGATTACGGCCTTGCCTCCTACCGCGACCGCAATCCGCTGCGCGAAGCGGGCTTTTAAACTTAAGGAGAGATCCTGCAATGACAGAGATGATTTCTGCTGACAGCGCCGTGACCGATCAGGCCCTGGTGGACAAGATCAAAAACGATCTGCTCGGTGTGGATGACATCGAGCTGGTGGCTGAGTTTTTCAAGGCCCTGTCCGATCCCACCCGCCTTAACATCGTCAATGCCCTGCAGCTGCATGAGTGGCTGTGTGTATCTGATCTGGCCGCCATCCTCGGCATGAGCCGCTCGGCCATTTCCCATCAGTTAAGCTATCTGCGCCTTAATGATCTGGTGCGCGTGCGCCGTGACGGCAAGCGGGCCTTTTATGCCTTAAGCGACAATCACGTCAAGCACGTCTTTGCCATGGCGGTGGAGCACATCTGCGAGGGCGATGAGACCCACGCGCCTGTGGTAAGCGGCGGCGAAGCTGACGACGCTGAATAAGCAGACCGCAAAGGAAAAGCACAGGAAAAAGATCAAGGAAAAAGATCAAGGAAAAAGATCAAGGAAAAAGAAGCGGGCCTGGCGGCCCGTTTTTGCTTTATCTGATTGGTTTTATCTGAAGTCAGCCACCGCCGCTGCGATGATGCTGCGCACATTGGCAAGCTTGGCAAAGGGCACAAAGAGCTCCGGGCGCAGCGGATGCTCAGTGAGCATTTTCTCCAGCCACACCATGTCATACCAGCGGCCGAATTTAAAGCCGCATTGATGGAAATGTGCACACTGTGTATAGCCCATCTGCTGATGGAAAAACACGCTGGCATTGTCCAAATGCTCGTCCTGGCCTTCAGTGGCATCATAGGCCACGCAGGCGTTGAGGTTGATGACATGCTGCGCGGCAAGCAGGGCCTCCAGCACGTGATAGAGCATGCGGCCTGCTCCCTGGCGGCGGACATCCTGACGCACGTAAATTGAGGTCTCCACGCTGTACTCGTAGGCGGCGCGCTCCTTAAAGGGCGAGGCATAGACATAGCCCAGCATGCGGCCGTTTTCACGCTCACGCACGGTAAGCCAGGGATAGCGCTTTAACACGTTCTCCAGGCGCTGTTTAAATTCCTTTACTGACGGCACGGCATATTCAAAGGTGATGGCGGTGTCTTCAACATAGGGGCGGTAGATCTCCACCATTTCCGCTGCATCAGCAGGTACCGCAGTTTTGACCTGCAGGGCATGGGGGCTGTAGGGCATTGTCCTGATCCTCTTTTATTTTCTGCTCTCTTACTCTTTCTTCAGATTTCTGGACTTAAAGCATAAGGCGGCTGCAGAAAATTGCAAGCATGAGCCCGCGGTGCGGCCTGCAAAGTGCGGTACAATGCCCGCAAAATTAATTTCTGCCCTGCTTTTGCGCATACAAGACAAGATAGCAAGATGTCACTTAGAAACTCAGTTTATTTAGATTATGCCGCGGCCACGCCGGTCGATCCGCGCGTGATTGACGCCATGGTGCACTGCCTCAAACTCGACGGTGCCTTTGCCAATCCCTCCTCAAAAGATCATGCCTACGGCTGGGAAGCTGCCGAGGCGGTGGAAAATGCCCGCGGGCAGATTGCAGATTTGGTGGGCTGCTCGCCCCTGGAGCTGGTGTTCACCTCCGGGGCCACCGAGAGCAATAATTTAGCGCTCTTTGGCCTCGCCCGTGCTTTGAGAAAACAGGGGGACAAGCGCCGCACCATCATCACCTCCAAGATTGAGCACAAAGCCGTACTTGAAGGCGCCGCCATGCTCGAAGAGGACGGCTATAAGGTCATTTATCTTGACCCCAGAGCGGACAGCACTTTTGATGTGGATTTGGTTGAACCGTACCTGACAGAGGATGTGTTTTTGGTCTCCATCTCACAGGCCAACTCAGTCACCGGCGCGGTCACCGACATGCACGCGCTGGCGGACTTGTGCTGGTCTTGCGGCATTTACTATCACTCAGACTGCGCGCAGAGCGCAGGCTATGAAAAGCAGGATTTAAGCCGCAGCCATATTGCCCTCGTCTCCCTTACACCTGAGAAGATCTGCGGGCCCAAGGGCGTCGGCGCCTTGTTCATCAACCGGGCCTTAAAGGTGCCGCTTGAGCCCATGATCGTAGGCGGCGGACAGGAGCGCGGTCTGCGCGGGGGCACCGTGGCCACCCATCAGGCAGCGGGCATGGGCATGGCCTTTGAGCTGATGGCAAAAGAGGGCAGGCAGGACAAAGCGCGCCTTGAGGCCCTGCGCCAGCGCATGATTGATAAGCTGACTGCCGGGGTGGAGTGCATCATCAACGGCAGCGCGCAGCATCATCTGCCGCATATTCTGTCAGTGTCCTTCCCGGGCATTAACGGGGCGCTGCTCCTGCCCTCTTTAAGTGACACCGCCTGTTCCTCAGGCTCAGCCTGCTCGTCAGCAGAGTTAAAACCAAGCTATGTGCTTACTGCACTGGGCATGGATGACAATCTGGCCCGGGCCTCGCTGCGCCTGTCGGTGGGGCGCTTTACCACCGAGGAAGAGATCGACCGCGCGGCGGATGACATCATTGCCACGGTGAAGAAGCTGCGCCAGTGATCAGGATTAAAGAAAGAGAACTGGATTTAAAGAAAGGGGAGCTCTCAGGGAGCTCCAAAAAGTAAAAGGAAAGTATTTTATGAAGATCAATCTGTCAGTACGCGGAGCTGAACTCGATGCAGCTCAGTACGTGCGCGTCAATCTGTGCTTTGACAAGCCCTCAGCCCTGTTTGCTGAAGGCACTGCCATCACCCCCGGTGACAACGGCTCACTTAACTTGTACCTGGAAGAGGGGGAGTTCAAGGCTCTGCAGAAGGCCGGGCGCACCATTGCCAATTTCGGCCTCTTTAATGTCGATTTGAACACCGCAGCCCCGCTGTCAGTCAAAGACATGCTCTTTTTTGTTATTGGTATGTACGACGGGCGCACTGACATCAAGGCCGCCTTCAATGCATCTGAAGAGGATGTAAAGCAGGCCCGGCTTTTAGCTGAGTTTATTACTGAGATCAGAGATTTGGCCAACTCTCAGGCACGCCTCAGCACGCCGCTGCATTTAATTGAGGACTTGTCTGCGCTCTGCCAGAAGGCCTGCGCCCTTGCAGGCAGAGGGCAGGTTAAGAGCACGGTAATAAAGCGCGGTGATGCAGGTTTTGAGGCCTTTACCGGCCTGAATGCCGTGGGTGCCGGCAGCTGCAATGCCCCGGCCATGGGCATGATTGAGTTCCTCCCTGAAGGCTGCACTGCTGATGCCCCGCTCTCCTATGCCTTAGTGGGCAAGGGCATTACCTTTGACTCAGGCGGGTATGACTTAAAGCCGCCCAAGTTCATGGCCTCGATGCGCACTGACAAGACCGGCGCAGTTTCCATGGCCGGCGTGCTGGCGCTCTCCATCGTGCTCGGCCTTGACAAGCACGTCAAGTGCTATCTGCCCTGCACTGAGAATTTGGTGTCGGGAAGCTCGATGCTGCCAGGGGACATCTACACTTATTCAAACGGCGTGTCAGTTGAGATCAACAACACCGACGCTGAAGGCCGCTTAATTCTCGCCGACGGCCTCCTGCAGGCCAAGGCTGACGGCGCGCAGGCCATCATCGATGCCGCCACCTTAACCGGAGCCGCCAAGGTCGCAGTGGGCCGTGACATCACCGCGGTGCTCACACCGTCCAATCAGCTGCCAAAGCTCTTAACTGAGCTGTTTGCATACAATGAGGAAGAGCTCTGGCCGCTGCCGATGCGTCCTTATCACAAGCGCCATTTAAAGAGCAGCCGCGCTGACATGTCCAATGCCGGCTCAGGCGAAGGCGCTCCGGGGGCCTCCACCGCCGCAGCCTTCCTGCAGGCCTTTGTGGATAAAGATACGCCCTGGCTGCACTTTGACCTGTCATCGGCCTATATGGCTGAGCCCTCACCTTATTACGCAGGCGGAATGTCAACCGCAGCCGGTGTCTATTCGCTGGCTCAGTACCTGCTTAAGGCTTAACTGCCTGTCTTTTTGCGCGGGGCCATGTGGCCCCGCAGCTGCCTCTTTTGCGCGAAGGTGCGCAGATTTTTGCTGATTTTGCGAAAGCGCTCAAACTTGCTGCGGGCCTTGTGCCTGTGCACGTGCTAAAATTCCCGGTTGTAATTTTGTAACTTTTGTGTAAAGCCAAAGCACCGTTCTGGCTTCAGCGGTATTTGGCAGCCATTTTCCATAAGCTAAAGGCAGCAGCATGGCAGAACTAAGTGCACAGTTCCCGTCTATGCAGGACCGGCAGAACCGTGACGATCTGATTTATATCTTTGACCGCCTGTGCATCGCCGCCGTCAAGGTCGACTTTGCGGTAGATCAGGTCACAGTGCTCAAGCACTCCCCAAATAAGGATCATTGGGGGCAGGGTGAGAGCTGGACTGAATACTTAAAGACCAGCTTTAACGGCGACTTCTTTACCAATGAAAGCATCCGGGGCCGGGTGGGCCTGGAGGGCCTGAAGGCCTTTGCCATGTCACGTGCCCCGCATGACACCATGATCCCCACCAAGCTTATCGGCGGGCGCAAGATCTCGGTCAATCTCTACAGCGCGCAGAGCAGTGAGCCTACCTGTGTCTACATCGTGGTCAAGGACGAGAACGAGCCGAGCTTAATGCAGCGCATCGTCAATATCTTTGTGTACAACGCCTGCGATTATTTTGTTTACATTGACGGCCGGCGCAACAGCTATGTGATGTACTCCGGCAATCCGGAGACCCCGCTGCCGCCTGTTATGAGCACTGATTACGAAGCCGAGCAGGTGAAGTATGCCCGGGCTTTTGTGGTGCCTGAAGAACAGGACTTTGTAATCGGGCAGATGCATATTGCCACCTACATTAAGCAGCTTGAAGACAAGGAGGAATTTGTCTTCACGGCCGGTATTACTGAGAATGGGCAGTACCGCCGCAAAAAGGTAGTCTGCCGCTATTACAACAAGGCCGACTGCATGCTGCTGCTCTACCGCACTGACATCACTGATGTGTATTTTGAAAACCTGCGCTACACCAGGGAGCTGGAGGAGGCTCTTGAGAAAGCCTATACCGATGCCTTAACTTCCGTGTTAAACCGCCAGGGCATTGAGTACCGCGCGCAGAAGCTGCTCTCTAAAACCCGCGGGCGCTGCGCTTTGATGTTCATTGATCTTGACAATTTCAAGCAGATTAATGACAACTACGGCCACGATATGGGCGACAACGTGCTCCGGCAGGTGGCTTTTGCCTTTAAATCTGAGACCAGGCCATCCGATCTGATTGGCCGCCTGGGCGGGGATGAGTTTGTGATCCTCTTTGCCGACGTGGAAGATCTGCAGGCGGTGAAGAGCATCGGCAGACGTATCCTGAACCGGGTCAGCATGATCTCCCCGATTTTCAACCTGCCGGTGCAGGTTACTGCCTCCATCGGCATCTCAATTTCGCAGGGCCGGCCGCGCACTTTTGAGGAGCTGGTCAAGGCGGCCGATGATCTGGCCTATCGCAGCAAAAACAACGGTAAAAATCAGGTGCATATCGAGGAAACTGACTGAAAAACGGCTTGTACATGCTAAAATTTCAGCCGCCTGAGGGGGCTGCAGCAGGTGCTGCAGCCCCGGCGCAGGCAGCAGAGCTGATTTGCAGTAGAACAACTAATAATGCAGATAAACGCACAGAGACAAAAAGACCATGACTGAGGTAAATGCACAGTTCCCATCCCTGGAGGAGCAGGAGAACCGGGACGATCTGTTCTATATCATTGACCGCCTGTGCATCGCGGCCGTTAAAATCGACTTTGATGCTGACAAGGTCATCGTGCACAAGCACTCACCGGATGCCGGTGACTGGGGCCGCAGCGAGCGCTGGAGCGAATTTGTAAAAGTCTGTTTTGGCGGTGAGTTCTACCGCAACGAAAGCATCAGAGCGCGGGTGTCCCTTGAGGGGCTGAGATCGTTTTATGAGTCTGGCGCCCCCTTTGATACCTTAATCCCCACCACCTTAATCCGCGGGCGCAAAATCTCAGTCAATCTCTACCGCCCCAAGCCCGGCCCCGAACATGAGCACAGCGTCTTTCTGGTGGTTAAAGATGAGAATGATCCAGGGCTGATGCAGCGTATCGTCAATCTCTTTGTCTACACCAACTGCGATTACTTCATCTACCTCGACGGCCAGCGCAATTCCTACATCATGTTCTCGGGCAATCCCAATACTCCGCTGCCGCCGGTGATCACCGCCGACTATGACACCGAGGTGGTGAAATACGCTGAGGCCTTTGTGGTGCCTGAAGAGCGGGATTTCGTGATTGAGCAGATGAAGCTTGAGAACGTGCTTAAGATCCTCGATGAGCGCGGGGTGCACTCCTTTACCACCGGCGTGACCGAGCATGGCCGTTACACCCGCAAGAAGGTGGAATACCGCTATTTCAACAAGGCCGACAAGATGATCCTGCTTTACCGCACGGACATCACCGACATCTATTTTGAAAATCAGCGTCAGACCAAGGAGCTGGAGCGGGCGCTGGAAAAGGCCTATACCGATGCGCTGACCTCGGTGCTCAACCGTCAGGGCATTGAGTACAAGGCGCAGAAGCTGCTCTCACAAAGCCGCGGGCGCTGCGCTTTGATGTTCATTGACCTTGACAACTTCAAGACCATCAATGACATTTACGGGCACGATATGGGCGACAATGTGCTGCGGCAGGCGGCCTTTGCCCTGAAGGGTGAGGTTGGGCCTTCTGATCTGGTGGGACGCCTGGGCGGCGATGAGTTTGTGATCTTCTTTGCAGACATTAAGGATAATAATGCGGTACTCTCTGTAGGCAGAAAGATCTTGGAGCGGGTGGGGCTGATCACGGCTGGTTTCAATCTGCCGGTTCAGGTTACAGCGTCCATCGGCGTGAGCTTTACGCCGGGCGGACTGCAGCGCAGTTTTGCGGATTTGGTGAAAACCGCGGACGGGCTGGCCTACAATTCCAAGAATAACGGTAAGAATCAGTTAACGCTCGAAGGCTGTGCAGATGAGGGGGACGCTCAGCTGCAGCTATAGAGACGCAGTGCCGGGATGCGGCATGGAGCACCATGACAGAGCAGGCAGAGCAGCAGGTTAATCTGGCGCAGTATTTAACCTACAGCGTACAGAGCCGTACAATTCAGCAGGGTGTCTATAAGGGCGAGCGAAAGAACCGCAGAAAAGGCATCCATCATGTAGAGCTTCTCACTGCAGACGGCATTTATCTGCTGGATAAAAGTGAGCGTTACCACCGTATTAACGACTTCGATGCGGAAGACCTGCTCGGGCGGATGCAGGCTTTCGGGCGGGAATATGCCGCGCGCTCTTTGCCGGTGCCGCATTCTGCACCTCTGACCCCTAAAACCCAGGCTCTTCAGGTCAACGCTGATCTTGCCCTCAAGTTCATGCTCTACAACACCGTGCTTGATTCAGGAAAATCCCCGCAAAAACTTGCTAAAAAAGCCAAGATCAGCGACTATAAGTTGGAAAAAGTGCTGTCTTTTGATCGCAGAAGCTCTTTGCAGCGCATAATAGATGTGTTCAGAGCCTGTGGCAAAGACTTAAAAATCTGCTGTACTGTAAAAGAGGAAAAACAGCTGTACTTGTCGGATTATCTGACATATCCGATGGATCATGTGTTCAGACCGGAAGAGCCTTGCATGACTGTCCTGTTTTATTCGTATGATCAGACCAGCTTTGATCTGGAGTACGACATTCCAAATTGCTGTACGCTCAGGGAAGCGCGTTCTGCTGTACGGCCAAAGCTCATTGAGTATTTCAATGAGTGCATCGCAGAGGGCTGGAATATTCAGTATGCCTGCCGTCCGGTGGATGACGACTGTGACATTAAGTTTATGCCGGTGCGCATCAAAGCTGACATGGCCATGCGCATTTTGCTGCACAATGCCATGCTCGATGCCAAAGTGGATTTTAAAGAGCTCGCACAGCGCATGCATAAGACGCTCTTTGAGACTGTGCGCATGTGCTGCCTGCACGAGCCCTTGAGCATGAATGACATGCTCAAGGCCTTTGAGGCCATTGGCTGTCCGCTTGAGGTAAGTCTGGTGGCAAAAGGTGAGGCAGAGGTCAAGCGCACTAAAGCAGATTTGGATAAGGCTGTAGACAGTTTATTTGAGTGTGAAGACAATTACTGGTATTAAAGCAGGCCGCTGATTTATAGGATTTACGATTTTCATGAAGACTTTGACTCTTGAGCAGTTTGCCGTATACCCGGCCGCGGTGATACAGCAGCCCGACGGCCTGTACAGCGTGAGCATTAAGACCGGGGAGGGCTTTGAGCCCATAGTGTCTGCTGAGAGATACGAGAGCAAAAAAGCAGCGCAGTGGGCGGCCAGAAACCTGCTCTATGAATATGCCCGCAAATGTGTCGAAGAGGGCAGAGCCATTCCTACAGCCGGCAGGGTGATGCCCCGGGATTTTGTCATTCAGGTCAGCCCAGACACCGCACTAAAGTTCATGCTGCATCATGTGCTGCAGATCTCAGGCTGCAATCCCTTTAAGAACGTCAGGCGCCAGGGCATCCGCAAGTCTGATTTGGTGCTTGCGCTCGATTTTGATGAGTACGTGCCCATCAAGACCATGATGCATATCTTCAAGGAAGCAAACTGGCCTTTGAAGATCAAATGCCACTGCAAGGGACATGAGCTCGACCTTGACCGCTTTACCACTTATCCGGTTATCGTGGAAATGCACTCTGACGGCGCTGAAGTCAAGGTGCTTACTGAGGCCGATCCGCTGTTCACCTCCGGGCGAGGCTCCGTCCGGGGCGGGCGTTCGGCGGCTTTGCAGCTTTTGATCGAGGACGCTGAAGGCGCCATTGAAATCGGCGATTTTATTGCACCATCTCCGCTGCCTGAGCACATTCATGAGGATCGGGAGCCTTTATGGATCACCGTTGAGCCTGACAAAGCCTTAAAGTTCATGCTCAACAATGCGCTGCAGTATCAAAATTACGATGTGATTAAACTGGCGGCGGCCATGAAGCAGCCGCTGTTGCGCGTGTGCAAGCTCTTTTCCTTGTATGAGCCTTCACACCTGGAGGATTTGAGCGAGGCCTTCAACATCCTGGGCGCCTATCTTGAGGTGTCCTGTGTGGAGACGCCAAGACCAGAGCCTGAGCTGGAGCCTGAAACTGAAGATCAGGCTGCAGATGGAGAGACAGCAGAAGCCGCTGCTGAAAATGCAGAGGACGACAAGCCGCAAAAGACAGGCAGAAAGACCAGAACCAGGCGTACCAGAAAAGCAAAGCAGCTGCAGACTGCGGCTGAGGCAGAAACTGAGATACAGTCTGCAGCGGAGACCTCTGCTGAGTTTGAGAGCATTGAACCTGAGAGTGCTGAAAACGAGGCTGATGAAGCTGAGGAAGTTGCTGCACTAAATCAGGAGGAGCCGGCATCGCAGGAAGCTCAAGCAGTACCTGAGCCTGCTCAGCAGACTGAGAGCGCTGAAGCAGCAGACCACTCTGAGCCGGTGCAATTTGAGGAGCCTGCAGCGATATCTGATGCAGCTGAAGAACCTGAAGCACCAAATGAAGACGAATTAAATCAGGAAGAGCCTGCAGTTGCGGCTGTACCTGCTGCACCGGCAGCGGATGCAGCCAGACAGGAAGAACCTGCAGCTGAGGTTGAACCGGTTGCAGTGCACACAGAAGAACCTGAGGCGGCAGTTGTAGGGGAGGCTGCAAGTGAGCCGTCAGCAGAGACGGCGGCAGTGTCTGCAGAGGCAGCCGTATCTGCAGAGCCAGCCTCTCAGCCCAAGCGCAGAAGAGGCAGACCGAGGAAGAATCCTCTGCCTCAGCCTGAGGTTGAGCAGACAGCAGTTGTGTCCGCAGAACCTGCAGCTTCAGTGGTGGATGAAGTCAAACAGGAAGATCCCGCAGCAGTGGTTGAACCAGTTGCAGTTTCATCTGAAGAGCACGCATCTGAGGTTGAGGCCATTGCAGCTCAGACTGAAGAAGCTGATACGGCTATTGATCTGGCAGCAGAGCATCAAACAGCACTTGAGCCGGCCGGTGAGCCTGCTGGTGCTCCATCAGTGGAGACAACAGTATCAGCTGAGCCGGCACCTGTGGTCAAGCGCAGGAGAGGCAGACCCAGAAAGAATCCTCTGCCTCAGCCTGTGACTGTACAGACTGCAGCAGTGTCTGCGGAGCTTGCAGCCCCGGTAATGGATGAAGCCAATCATGAAGCACCTGCAGCAGTGGGTCAATCTTCATCTGTCCAGGTTGAAGAGCATGTTGCGGCTGTTGATCAGGCAGCAGTGCATGAGGCTGCAGTTGAGCCGTCTGGTGAGCCTGCTGGTGTTCCATCAGCGGAGCCAGCCGTATCTGCAGAGCCTGCACCTGTAGTCAAACGCAGAAGAGGCAGACCGAGGAAGAATCCTCTGCCCCAGCCTGAGACTGTACAGACAGCTGTCGAGACTGCAGTGCCTGCAGTTCCGGTAGTGGATGAAGTAAAGCAGGAAGCCGCTGCCGCAGTGGTTATACCCGCCTCTGTACAGGTTGAAGAGCATGAGATGGCAGTTGATCAGGCAGCAGAGCCTGTGGCAGCAGTGCAGCCGTCTGGTGAGCCTGCTGGTGCTCTATCAGCGGAGCCAACAGCATCTGCAGAGATAGCCCCTGTGGTCAAACGCAAAAGGGGCAGACCGAGGAAGAATCCACTGCCTCAGCCTGCGACAGAGCAGCCTGCAGCTGAGATTGCACCAGCATCAACTCCGGCAGCAGAAGCTGTGGCATCTGAGGGCGCAGTTATGCCTGCAGCAGAGAGCGCTGTATCTGTGGAGCCTGTTCCTGTGATCAAACGCAAAAGAGGCAGACCCAGAAAGAACCCGCTGCCACAGCCTGCGGCAGAGCAGATCACTGTTTCGGTTGCAGCTCCTGCCGGGGATGTAAAACCTGTTGAAGCTGCAGCAGTGCAGTCTGCTGCAGCAGAGCCAGCCCCTAAGCCTAAACGCGGCAGAGGCCGACCCAGAAAGAATCCTGTTATTGAGGAGGCTTAGACATGGACTATAAGAATATCGTGGTGCTGACCGGTGCCGGTATTTCAGCTGAATCCGGCATCCCGGTTTTCAGATCAGAGACCGGCCTGTGGGAAAATCACCGCATTGAGGATGTATGCGTGCCAGCGGCTTTGGTGCGCAATCCAAAGCTGGTGCATGACTTCTATAACGGTATGCGCAGAAGCTTAAAGGATAAGAAGCCCAACCCCGCTCACTTTGCCCTGGCCAAACTGCAAAAGGAATGGACAGCAAAGGGCGGTACAGTCACCCTGGTGACGCAGAACATCGATGATCTGCACGAAAAGGCCGGAAGCACCGGTATCATCCATATGCACGGTGAGCTCAACAGCATATGGTGCACAGCCTGCAACCGGCGTTTTCCGTACTTTGAGGACAGTACTCCGGAGAGTGTCTGCCCGTACTGCGGCAAAAAGGCGCTGCGTCCTGATATCGTGTTTTTTGAAGAGACCCCTTACCGCCTCGATGAGATCACCAGAGCGCTCAACCGCTGTGATCTGTTTTTGTCGATCGGCACTTCCGGCGTAGTCTATCCGGCCGCTGCTTTCTGTCAGTATGCCGGGGCCAGGGGCGCACAGTGCATTGAGTTTAATCTGGATGTATCGGCTGGTGCCGCTTACTTTGATTACGGCCTGTACGGCAAAGCCTCCGAGACCCTGCCGCGCTTTGTCGATGAGCTGGTGGAGAAGGGAACGCTGCTGCGTCCGCAGTCATGGCAGGGATGAGCAGACAGCAAGAAGAGCAATACGGATTTAGAGGTTTGAAGAATAGATGGCAGATAAGAGACAGCCTGAGCCAAGCAGCGATTTAACGCACATTGTGAATTTGGCTGAAAGACAGCAGGAAAAGGTCTGTCAGCACTGCGGCAAACTGGTGGTGCCGCGTCCGGAGGACTTTAAAGGCCTGCCCGATCAGGACTACTGCCCGGCCTGCGGCGGGGTCATCATGACCTATTACAACAAGCACAAGCTGCGCCCCTTCTTCTGCTACCCGCCGGAGGAGTGGGCCAAGATCCCGCCTCTGCTGCAGAAAGTCTCGAAGATTAAGCCCTGGATGCCGTCCATCTATGTGCTGTTCTGCCTGATCGTGATCTTCGGGTTTATGATCTATTACTATTAAGCGCTGATCCGCTGCAGTGCCGGGGAAGTGAGGCCTGGGGCAGGCTGCAGGGAAAATTGGGCAGAAATGCGGGCGGAGGCCGTGGGCGGCCTGCCGTCTAATTTGTTGTGTACCCTGCTATAATATGCCGCAGATTTTTGATCTGTTAGCTGCGTCAACTTTTTGAGAAAAATTTCAATGTCAGATACCCGTGTAAATTTACTTAATTTAAGCCCGGATGAGCTTAAAGACTTCTGTGTATCCATAGGCGAAAAGCCTTTTCGTGCCCAGCAGTTCTTAAAGTGGATCTATCAGTGGGGCGTGACTGACTTTGAGAAGATGAGCAATATCAAAAAGGAGCTGCGTCAGAAGCTGCCTGAGATCGCCTATATCAAAGCCCCGGACATCTTAGCTGAGCACAAGTCAGCTGATGGTACCATCAAGTGGGCCCTCGATATCGGTGACGGACAGGTGGTTGAGACCGTGCTCATTCCTGAGGAGGATCGCAATACCTTGTGTATCTCCACTCAGGTGGGCTGCCCGGTCAAGTGCTCCTTCTGCCGCACCGGTGCCTCAGGCTTCAACCGCAATTTGACCGTGAGCGAAATCATCGGCCAGGTCTTTGCGGCGGCATCGCGTGTCGGCTTTTCAGAAAACCGTGAGCAGAAACCGATTTCCAATGTGGTGATGATGGGCATGGGTGAGCCTCTGTTAAACCTTACCAATGTGCTCAAGGTCACCGAGCTTTTGCTGTCTGATTACGCTTTTGCGCTGTCAAAGCGCCGCGTCACCATTTCAACCTCAGGCGTCGCCCCGATCATTGAAAAGATGGCCGGCAAGGTTGATGTGGCCTTAGCTCTCTCGCTGCATGCTCCCAATGACAAGCTGCGCGACGAGCTGGTGCCGCTTAACAAGAAATACAAGATTGCCGAGGTGCTCACTGCAGTCAAGCATTACCTGGCGGCCTCCAACGCCAACTGCGGCCGTGTGACCATTGAATACGTGCTGCTTGATCACGTCAATGACAGCACGGATGATGCCCATGAGCTGGCGGCCCTGCTTAAGGATGTGCCCTGCAAGATCAATCTGATCCCTTTCAATCCGCATGACGGAGCAGGCTACAACCGTCCGAGCAACAGCCGCATCGACAGATTTTATAAAGTGCTGTTTGATTACGGTTTTACCGTGATCACCAGAACCACCCGCGGAGATGACATCGCAGCTGCCTGCGGGCAGCTGGCCGGACAGGTCAAAAACAAATTAAAAGTGCAGCAGGCTTAAGTAAGAGCAGCATGCTGGGCATTTAAAATGAAGCAGAATTAAGAAGAATTACCATGCCGGATAATTTCAATTCACCATCAGGGCAGCTGCCCAAGGGACTGCGCAGCCGCAGCCCGCGTGCAGATTTCAATCCGCAGTTTTCCCGCCAGGAGCCGACCTTTGCAGCAGGCGAAAAGGAAGTGCAGCTGCAGGAGACCGCAGGCGAGCCGGTGCTGAC
>JADINH010000038.1 GCA_017694225.1 Candidatus Avisuccinivibrio stercorigallinarum | reverse complement strand
CTACCTCGCAGAACTTTTAATACTTGGCCGCAGAATGTACGGGACTAGAGCAGACATCCCGTAGTGCCTACGAATATATTCCCAGCCAACGTAGCACCATAATAGTGCTGAGGCTAGTCAACCCAGGCTTTATGCAAGCCTCCGGCTTTAGCCGGGGGTGGTTGACTTCTTCTTATTTAAATTGTCCTTTTTTTCCATTTGGTAAATACCCCATATTATTACAGTCATAACTGAAACAATACAGACACAGCACAAAACCGTGATAACGAGACCGCCCATTTTAAAATTCCTGATGACTTTAACTTGATGGAGAAAAATTGTGAAGAATGTGCCGCGCGGCGCCTTAGCTAAAGCTGTTTATTTTTTCTGCATCTCATGCAAGGTCCAAATTAACGCTGCAGTAACAATCACAATAGAGGCGCCACACAAGATCATAACCGCTAAGCCCATTCCAAACTCCAGCTGTTTTTTAATGAAATCTCAAAACCCTGAAGGTGCCGTGCGGCACCTTCATGAATGCTGCCTATTTTTTCTGCAGCTCATACATGGCCCAAATTACCATTATTGTAACGAGAATAATAACCACTCCACATAAAATCATTATCCCTAATCCCATTTCTTTAGACTCCTGATGCTCCTAATTAAAAAATATAAATTTGGTGCAGCGCCTATAAAGAGGCATAGTATAGCGATACCGCATATAGTCCAATAAGTGTCGCTCGTTGTTTCTGGATGCTCCAGATAGTGCTTAACTGCAAAGGCAATCACTGCTGCCAATGAGGTCATTATAAATAAAAATATCGCTCTTAGCAGGGCAATCGTTTCCTTGTAGAATTCCATAAAGTTACCTGCACATGTATCAATAAAACATTGTGAAACCCGGCATAATTTCATATAGCGCGGGGCCTGGCAATTGGTGCTAATCTACCTCCTTGCTTATACCGATTGCGCCGATACTAAAATTTAATTCTTGAAGCTGCTCGGCGGCTTTGCCGCTGTATGTCTTTGGCGTGCTGCTGGTACTTCTAACTGCATTGTAACTCATTGAAATTTTGCAAATTTATTTGGACAAATCCTGCCAAATGAAATGTGAATACTGCTGATGACGGCCTGCTGCACTGATGATTGGGGGGCTTAGTCAGGATAATGGCGTGAAGTGCGAAGGCTAAGAAATGAGGCCTGTCAAGGATCGCAGCGTTTGCGGTGAATGCGCTCCGCTTGATCATTTCACCGGTATGAACCTGCCTGAAAGCGTCATTATTAACGAGATTTAAAAGCGTGTGCGGATGGATCACCACAGCTTTTGGCAGAATTTTCCAAATTTTTTTGCTGGAATTGATAAGCGGCCTGAAAAAATAATTTTTCGTGGTTGATCATGTGTGGCAAAAGCCTGTATAATATTCAGGTTTACTGTGCGCCTAGCGCATGGACGAGCGGGAAACCGCTTTTTAGGGAAGCGTATAACGCGATATTACCCAATTTTGAGGAATTTTTAAATGGCAAAGAAAGTTACCGCCTACATCAAGCTGCAGGTAGGTGCCGGCAATGCTAATCCTGCCCCTCCGGTAGGCCCTGCATTAGGTCAGCACGGCGTCAACATCATGGAGTTCTGCAAGGCATTCAATGCTCAGACTGCCAAGATGGAAAAGGGCGCTCCGGTTCCTGTAGTGATCACTGTCTATCAGGACAAGTCCTTCACCTTCGTAACCAAGACCCCTCCTGCATCCTTCTTAATCAAGAAGGCTGTGAACATTCAGACCGGTTCACACAAGCCGGGCAAGGAGAGCGCTGGTACCATTTCTCACGCTCAGCTGCTTGAGATTGCCAAGGCCAAGGAGCCTGACATGACTGGTGCAGATTTAGAGGCATCAGCCCGTTCAATCGGCGGTACTGCCCGTTCCATGGGCATTCAGGTGGAGGGTTAATTCCATGGCTAAGTTATCAAAGCGCATGAAGGAAATCCGTTCCATCATCGACAGAACCCGCGAGTACAACGTAACTGAGGCTTTTGAGACCTTATTAAAGCTCCCCAAGGCCAAGTTCGTAGAGAGCGTGGACGTTGCCATTCAGTTAGGCATCGATCCGACCAAGTCCGATCAGAACATCCGCGGCGCCACCGTTCTGCCTCACGGCAACGGCCGCACTGTCCGCGTAGCCGTGTTCACCCAGGGTGCTCTTGCTGAGGCTGCCAAGGCCGCCGGTGCTGACTTAGTCGGCATGGACGAGCTTGCCGCCGAGATCAAGAAGGGCATGATGGACTTTGACGTAGTCATCGCTTCTCCGGACGCAATGCGTGTGGTCGGCCAGTTAGGCCAGATCTTAGGCCCGCGCGGCTTAATGCCGAACCCCAAGGTCGGCACTGTGACCCGCGACGTTGCCACCGCCGTTAAGAATGCCAAGTCCGGCCAGGTTCGTTACCGCAACGACAAGACCGGTGTGATTCAGGCTTCCATCGGCAAGGTTGACTTCTCAGTTGCAGATCTCACCGACAACTTAAACGCTCTGCTCGGTGCCATCACCAGAGCAAAGCCTGCTGCAGCCAAGGGCACCTATATCAAGAAGGTATGCGTGTCCACCACCATGGGCGGCGGCATCACTGTGGACAAGGCCTCTTTAAAGGCTGACGCCGCAGCAGCTCAGGCTTAAGAGCTTGAATGAGGAGCCTTTTGGATACTGAGGCTCCTTTAAAAAACAGAATTTTTTGGCCGGGAGCTTGCTCCCTCCAAAGACCGCAGGGGGAAGTATCCTTAATCATCCTGCGCAGGCGGAACAGCTCCTAAAGGATTTTCCTTTGGACTGATTTCCGGTAGGCGCCCGCAAGGGCATAACGTCCGCAGGAGCGGACATTTCTGGAGTCACTGCTAAAAATGGCATTGAATATCGAAGACAAGAAGGCGATTGTTGCCAGTGTCAACGAAGTAGCCAAGAAAGCTGTGTCAGCTGTTGTCGCAGATTCACGCGGCATTGAAGTTGTGCAGATGACCAAACTCCGCAAGCAGTGCCGCGACAACAATGTGTATCTGCACATTGTTCGCAACACTCTGCTTTCCCGTGCTGTTGAAGGCACTGAGTTTGAGTGCATGAAGGATGCTTTCAAGGGCCCGACCATCATTGGTCTGTCCTTGGATCATCCGGGCGCAGCTGCCCGTATCTTCAAAGAGTTTGCCAAGACCAACAACAAGTTCGAGGTTAAGGCTTTAGCTTTTGAAGGCAAGTTCTACGACGGCAAAGACATCGATGTGCTCGCATCCCTCCCGACTTACGAGGAAGGTGTGGCCAAGCTGCTCGCTACCATGAAGGAAGCTGCAGCCGGCAAGCTGGCACGTACTTTAAAGGCCTTGGCCGACAAGCTCGAGCAGGAAGGCGGCGCTGCTGCTTAATGTTCAGGGCAATAACTACTTTTTTTGATTATTCAATCGGGCAGATTTGCCTGAGTTAAATTTAAAGGAAAATTTAAAATGGCTTTATCTAAGGATGAAATCATTGATGCAATTGCTTCCATGAGCGTTATGGACGTTGTTGAGCTCGTTAAGGCTATGGAAGAGAAGTTTGGTGTTTCTGCTGCTGCCGCTGTGGTTGCCGGCCCTGCTGCCGGCGGTGCTGCTGCCGTTGAGGAGAAGACCGAGTTTGACGTTACCTTAAAGGAAATCGGTGCCAACAAGATCGCCGTGATTAAGGCTGTCCGCACCGCCACCGGTTTAGGCCTGAAGGAGGCCAAGGACTTAGTTGAGTCCGCTCCTGCCAAGGTCAAGGAAGCTCTGCCTAAGGAAGAGGCTGAGGCATTAAAGAAGGCCCTGGAAGAGGCCGGTGCTAAGGTTGAGCTTGCTTAATTCAATCTGAGCGTCAGGCAGGCCCGGCACCGGGCCTGCCATTGCAGCAGCGCTGCAACAGTAACCCGATCCGCCTGTTTCAGGGGGATCGGGTTCGGTGCCTGATAAGATAGCAAGATGCCCAAAGCATCTGTCCCGCTAACAAATCAATCTGAGGACCCATAAATCCATGGTCTATTCGTATACTGAGCAAAAACGTATCCGCAAGGATTTCGGCAAGAGAGTCAAGGTCTTAGACACCCCATACCTGCTTGCAGTTCAGCTGGATTCTTATAAGCAGTTCATCAGCAATGATCCCTTAAATGAAAATGGCCTGGTCGCTGCGTTCAAGTCTGTTTTCCCGATTAAGAGCTACTCGGGCAATGCTGAACTCTGTTACAACAGCTTCCACTTAGGCGAGCCGAAGTTTAATGTGCAGGAGTGCATGATCAGAGGCACTACCTATTCAGCTCCGCTTAAGGTTAAATTGAGCCTCGTGCGCTATGAAAAGGACGCTCCCAAGACTGTGAAGGAGCGCATCGATCAGGACGTCTACATGGGTGAGATCCCTCTGATGACTGACAACGGTACCTTCATTATCAATGGTACCGAGCGCGTAGTGGTCTCTCAGCTGCACAGAAGCCCCGGCGTGTTCTTTGACAACGACAAGGGCAAGACCCATCCGGGCCGTATTCTGTTCTCAGCCCGCATCATTCCGTACCGCGGCTCCTGGCTCGACTTTGAGTTTGACCACCGCGACAATCTGTTCGTGCGCATTGACCGCCGCCGCAAGCTGCCGGCCTCCGTGCTGCTGCGCGCCCTGGGCTACACCTCAGAGCAGATCCTCGACATCTTCTTTGATACCGTCGAGATTGACATCAAGTCCAACAAGCTCTTAATGGAGCTGGTGCCTGACCGCCTGCGCGGTGAGACTGCCTCCTTTGACATCATGCTCAACAAGAAGGTGCTGGTGGAAAAGGGCAAGAAGATCACTGCCCGCCACATCCGCGAGCTCAAGAAGGCAGGCCAGACCACCCTGGAGGTGCCGCCTGAGTACCTGATTGACAAGATCATCGCCCGTGACTACTTCAACAAGGACGGTGAGCTCGTCTTAGCTGCCAATACCGTGATCACCGAGGGCGTGTTCATGACCCTGCGTGACAACGGCATCAAGAAGTTTGAGATTTTATACACCAGCCAGGTAGATGAGGGCTCCTTCATTGCCGATACCCTGCGCAATGACACCACCCGTGATCTGTCATCTCCCGAGGCTGACCGCCTGGCCGCACTCTTTGAAATCTACAAGATGATGCGCCCGGGTGAACCGCCTACCGCTGAGGCTGCAGAGGCTCTGTTCCACAATCTGTTCTTCGTGGAAGAGCGCTATGACCTCTCTTCTGTAGGCCGCATGAAGTTTGACACCCGCTTTGTGGAAGACAAGTTCTTCAGATTAGGCCTGTCCCGCGCCTTTGCTGATCCGGATGTACAGCTGAACAATGAAGAGAGCGGCATCGTGGTCACCGGCGGCTATGTCTATGCCTCCTTCCCCAAGGTGATTGACCTGGTAAAGGCCCACCTCGATGAAGGTGAGGTCGACTGCATGCCCAACACCTATCCCGAGCGCTGCGCCGACAAGGTGCTCGATTTCCTGGACAATACCCTGGCCAAGGTCAAGGATGATCCGATGATCACCCCGGCCGAGCGCTATGTGCAGAAGGCCAAGTTCACCATCGGCGGCGAGAGCTTTGCTTTCGAGCGCTGCGTGGTGCTGCCGGTGTCTGCCCTGGAGCTTGACGTTGACGTGCCTGAGCTTGCTGATGTCAAGGTCACCGACGCCCGCGGCAAGGCCCTGTCCATCATTCTGCCCAACCACGATCTGCATGAGGGCATTCTGTCCAACAACGACATCATCAAGGTGATGCGCTACCTCATCAAGATCAGAAACGGCAAAGAGAGCATCGATGATATCGATCACTTGGGCAACCGCCGCATCCGTTCTGTGGGTGAAATGGCAGAAAACCAGTTCCGCATCGGCCTGGTGCGCGTGGAGCGTGCCGTCAAGGAGCGTCTGTCCTTAGGTGATTTGGACAACACCACTCCGCAGGAGCTGATTAACGCCAAGCCGATTTCAGCTGCCATCAAGGAGTTCTTCGGCTCCTCACAGCTCTCTCAGTTCATGGATCAGAACAATCCGCTTTCTGAGGTTACCCACAAGCGCCGTATTTCCGCTTTGGGCCCGGGCGGTCTGACCCGTGAGCGTGCCGGCTTTGAAGTGCGTGACGTGCACCCGACCCATTACGGCCGTCTGTGCCCGATTGAGACCCCTGAAGGCCCGAACATCGGCCTTATCAACTCACTGGCTGTGTATGCCCGCTGCAATGACTACGGCTTTTTGGAGACCCCGTACCGTCCGGTGGCTGACTGCCAGGTGTCCGATGACTTTGAGTACCTCTCAGCCATCGACGAAGGCCAGTTTGTGATTGCCCAGGCCAATACCGATCTCGATGAGCACGGCCGCATTATCGACGAGTACGTGCAGTGCCGCTACAAGGGCGAGTCCGTGGTGCGCAAGGCCACCGACGTGCAGTACATGGACGTGTCACCGCAGCAGGTTATTTCCGTGGCTGCAGCCTTAATTCCGTTCCTGGAGCACGACGACGCCAACCGCGCTCTGATGGGCGCGAACATGCAGCGTCAGGCTGTGCCGACCGTGCGCTCTGAGAAGCCTTTCGTGGGCACCGGCATGGAACGTGCAGTGGCTGTGGACTCCGGCGTTACCATCATCGCAAAACGCGGCGGTGTGATTGAGCACGTTGACGGCGCCCGCATTGTGGTGCGCGTCAATGAGGACGAGATCGTGCCGGGCGGCCATGATGCCGGCATCGACATTTACAATTTGATTAAGTACACCCGTTCCAATCAGAACACCTGCATCAATCAGCGTCCGTGCGTGTCGCTGCATGAAAAGGTGCTCGCAGGCGACGTGCTGGCTGACGGTTCTTCCACCGATTTGGGCGAGCTTGCCCTGGGCCAGAATTTGCGCATCGCCTTCATGCCGTGGAACGGCTACAACTATGAGGACTCCATTCTGGTGTCCGAGCGCGTGGCCGCCAAGGACCGCCTCACCACCATTCACATTCAGGAGCTCTCCTGCGTGGCCCGCGACACCAAGCTCGGCCCCGAGGAAATCACTGCCGACATCCCCAATGTGGGCGAGGCAGCGCTGTCCAAGCTCGATGAAAGCGGCATCGTCTATGTCGGTGCTGAAGTAGTCGGCGGCGACATCCTGGTGGGCAAGGTGACCCCCAAGGGCGAGACCCAGCTCACCCCTGAAGAGAAGCTTTTGCGCGCCATCTTCGGTGAGAAGGCCTCTGAGGTTAAGGATTCCTCCCTGCGTGTGCCCAACGGCGTGTCCGGCACCGTGGTCGACGTGCAGATCTTCACCCGCGAGGGCGTGGAGAAGGATGCCCGTGCCCGCGAAATCGAAGAGATGCACATCAACAAGGCCAAGAAGGATCTCGATGAAGAGTACAGCTTCCTGGTAAACGGCATCATGGCTCAGGTAAAGAGCCTTCTGGTGCGCTGCGGTGTGGATGCCAAGTCTCTTGAGAACAAGGACAATGCCGAGATCCTGGAGATGCGCGTGGATGATGACGCCGCAATGCGCCAGCTTGAGTCCTTTGCCGCCCGCATCGAGGACAGCCGCAAGGAATATCAGCAGAAATACGAGAATGCCCGCCGCAAGATCACCGAAGGTGATGACTTAACTCCGGGCGTGCTCAAGATTGTCAAGGTCTACCTCGCCGTCAAGCGCCGCATTCAGCCTGGCGACAAGATGGCAGGCCGCCACGGCAACAAGGGTGTGATTTCCAGAATTAACCCGATTGAGGACATGCCTTTTGACGAGCAGGGTCATCCGGTGGACATCGTGTTAAATCCGCTGGGTGTGCCGTCCCGTATGAACATCGGCCAGGTGCTGGAGGTTCACTTAGGTCTTGCAGCCAAGGGCGTTGGCGACCTTATCAACAAGATGCTCATTGAGCAAAGAGCCATGTCAGAGCTTCGCAAGCTGCTGCAGCAGGTCTATGACTTAGGCGGCACCTCCCAGAAGGTTGATATTTCCGCCATGTCCGACGAGGAGGTCAAGGTGCTGGCTGAGAACCTGCGCGACGGCCTGCCGGTTGCCACCCCGGTGTTTGACGGTGCCGACGAAAGCTCCATTAAGGAAATGCTGCGCCTGGCCGGTCTGCCTGAATCAGGCCAGATGACCCTGTACGATGGCCGCACTGGTCTGCCCTTTGAGCGCAAGGTCACCGTGGGCTACATGTATATGCTCAAGCTCAATCACCTGGTTGACGACAAGATGCATGCCCGCTCCACCGGCTCTTACAGCCTGGTGACACAGCAGCCGTTAGGCGGCAAGGCACAGTTTGGCGGCCAGCGCTTTGGTGAAATGGAAGTGTGGGCCCTGGAGGCCTACGGCGCAGCCTACACTCTGCGTGAGATGCTCACCGTCAAGTCTGACGATGTAAACGGCAGAACCAAGATGTACAAGAACATCGTGGACGGCGTCTACCGCATGGATGCAGGCATTCCTGAGTCCTTTAACGTATTGCTCCGAGAGATTAGATCTCTTGGCATTAACATTGACCTGGTCCGCAAGGACTAAGAACAGAAAATGTAGGCTGCAGCCTCAGGCTGCAGCTTGAAGTCACTCTACAGGAGATACTGTTGTGAGTATGCAAAACGGTCAGAATGATGATACTTCCCTGTTGGAGGGTCTGCAGCAGGCCGCTGCCGCCCCCGATAAGGATGATGATCTCTTAGACTTGGGTCTGAGCAATAACCTGACGAAGATGGCCAACCGCTCAAATGCCTTCAAGCAGCGTCTTGAGGACTTTGATGCCATTAAGATCGGCCTGGCTTCTCCGGAGATGATCAGAGCCTGGTCCTACGGCGAGGTAAAGAAGCCGGAAACCATCAATTACCGTACTTTCAAGCCTGAGCGCGACGGTCTGTTCTGCGCCAAGATTTTCGGACCCATCAAGGACTATGAGTGCCTGTGCGGCAAGTACAAGCGCTTGAAGCACCGCGGCACCATCTGCGACAAGTGCGGCGTGGAAGTCACTCAGGCCAAGGTGCGCCGTGAGCGCATGGGCCACATTGAGCTGGCCTCCCCGGTGGCCCACATCTGGTTCTTAAAGTCACTGCCCTCACGCATCGGCCTCGTGCTTGACATGAAGCTGCGCGACATTGAGAGCGTGCTGTACTTTGAGAGCTATGTGGTGACCGATGCCGGCATGACCGAGCTCAACGAGCGCCAGCTCTTAAATGAAGAGCAGTACATGGATGCCCTGGAGAAGTATGGCGATGACTTCACTGCCAAGATGGGCGCTGAGGCCATTTTGGAGATCCTGCAGAACATGGATCTGCAGTCTGAGGCCAAGAGCCTGCGCGAGGCTCTGGAGACCACTACTTCAGAGAGCAACAGAAAGAAGTTCTCCAAGCGTCTGAAGCTTATCGAAGCCTTCATCACCTCAGGCAACAAGCCCGAGTGGATGATCTTAACCGTGCTGCCGGTGCTGCCTCCGGATCTGCGTCCTCTGGTGCCGCTTGACGGCGGACGCTTTGCCACTTCAGACTTAAATGATTTGTACCGCCGCGTCATCAACCGCAACAACCGCTTAAAGCGCCTTTTGGATCTCGCTGCCCCTGAGATCATTGTGCGCAATGAAAAGCGCATGCTGCAGGAATCTGTGGATGCCTTAATGGACAACGGCCGCCGCGGCCGCGCCATCACCGGCTCCAACAAGCGCCCCTTAAAGTCACTGGCTGACATGATCAAGGGCAAGCAGGGCCGCTTCCGTCAGAACCTGCTGGGCAAGCGCGTGGATTACTCCGGCCGTTCCGTAATTACCTGCGGACCGTTCCTGCGTCTGCATCAGTGCGGTCTGCCAAAGAAGATGGCCTTAGAGCTCTTCAAGCCCTTTATTTACGGCCGTCTGGAGCTGCGCGGCCTGGCCACCACCATCAAGGCTGCCAAGAAGATGGTCGAGCGCGAGGATGCCGTAGTGTGGGATGTGCTCGATGAGGTCATCCGCGAGCATCCGGTGATGTTAAACCGTGCTCCGACCCTGCACCGCCTCGGTATTCAGGCCTTTGAGCCGATTTTGATTGAAGGCAAGGCCATCCGCCTGCACCCGCTGGTGTGCCCGGCCTTTAACGCCGACTTCGACGGCGATCAGATGGCTGTGCACATTCCGCTGACCTTAGAGGCTCAGCTTGAGGCCCGCGCCCTGATGATGTCTACCAACAACATCCTCTCTCCGGCCTCCGGTGACCCGATCATCGTGCCGGCCCAGGACGTGGTGTTAGGCCTTTACTACATGACCCGCATGCGCGTCGGTGCCCGCGGCGAGGGCATGATCATCTCCTCTGCCAAGGAAGCTGAGCAGATTTACAAGTCAGGCCTGGCCGACATGCAGGCGCGCGTCTGCTGCCGCATCAATTACTTTGAGAAAGATCCGGACACCGGCGTGGTGACCGAGAAGAACGAGCTGCGTCTGACCACCATCGGCCGCGCCATTCTCTCCCTCATTCTGCCCAAGGGGCTGTCCTATGATCTGATTGATCCGCCCTCAGAGGGCGTCACCCAGGAGAACATCAAGGAGATCCTCTCCCACAAGGACTGGTTCACCCGCGTCTCCAACGTGCCGCTTGGCAAGAAGAAGATCGCAGCCCTGCTCAACAGCTGCTACCGTCTGCTCGGCCTGAAGGACACCGTGATGTTCGCCGACCACATCATGTACACCGGCTTCCGCAATGCGGCTATTTCCGGCTCTTCAGTGTGCGTGGACGACATGTTAATTCCTAAGGAGAAGCAGTCCATTATTGCTGCTGCCCAGAAGGAAGTGCTGTCTATTCAGACCCAGTATGAAAACGGCCAGATCACCCCGGGCGAACGCTACAACAAGGTCATCGACGTGTGGTCCAACGCCAACGACAAGGTGATGAAGGCCATGATGGCCAACCTGTCCGTGGAGACTGCCACCAACATCCTCGGCGACGAGGAGAAGCAGGCCTCCTTCAACAGCATCTACATGATGGCTGACTCAGGCGCCCGCGGCTCACCGGCTCAGATCCGCCAGCTCGCCGGCATGCGCGGCCTGATGGCAACTCCGGACGGCTCCATTATTGAGACCCCGATTATTGCAAACTTCCGTGAGGGCCTGAACGTACAGCAGTACTTCATTTCAACCCACGGTGCACGCAAGGGCCTGGCTGATACCGCTCTGAAGACCGCAAACTCCGGTTACCTGACCCGCCGCCTCGTGGACGTGGCACAGGATCTCGTGATCACCGAGTTTGACTGCGGCACTGATGACGGCCTTGACATCACTCCGCATGTCAACGGCGGTGATGTGATTGAGACCCTGCGCGACCGCGTGCTCGGCCGCACTCTGGCCACCGACGTGCTCCGTCCGGGCACCAAGGGCGAGATTCTGCTGCCGGCCGGCACTCTGCTCGATGAGAAGTGCTGCACCATCCTGGAAGAGGCCAAGGTCGACCGCGTCAAGGTGCGCTCACCTATTACCTGCAAGACCAAGTACGGCGTGTGCTCGATGTGCTACGGCCGCGACCTGGCCCGCGGACATCTGGTGAACGCCGGTGAGGCCGTCGGCGTAATCGCCGCTCAGTCCATCGGTGAGCCGGGCACGCAGCTTACCATGCGTACCTTCCACATCGGCGGTGCTGCATCCCGTGCCGTGGCCGAAAGCGGTGCCACCGTGAGAAATTCCGGTACCATCCGCATCATGAATGCCAAGACCGTGACCAACACCGAAGGCAAGGACATTGTGACTTCCCGTCAGTCAGAGCTCTTAGTGTTAGATGAGTTCGGCTCCTCCAAGGAAAGCCACAAGATCCCTTACGGCGCTGTGCTTGAAGTCAAGGACGGTGACGTGGTCAAGACCGGCACCACCGTGGCCCGCTGGGATCCGCACACCCACCCGATTATTTCCGAGGTGCACGGCCGCATTAAGTACATCGACATTATCGAAGGCGTGACCGTCGATAAGAAAGAAGACGAGGCTTTGGGCATCTCCTCCATCGAGGTGATGGAACTGGCCGCCCGTCCTTCACAGGGCAAGGAGAAGCGTCCTGCTGTGAAGATCGTCGATGAAAACGGCAATGACGTGTTAATCCCGGGCACCACCGTGGCCGCGCAGTACATGCTGCAGGGCAAGGCCATTGTGCAGCTGCAGGACGGCGCTGAGATCAACATCGGTGACACCATCGCCCGTATTCCGCAGAAGGCTGGCGGCACCAAGGATATTACCGGTGGTCTGCCGCGTGTGGCCGACCTGTTCGAGGCCCGTGCACCAAAGGAGCCTGCCATTCTCGCTGAGATTTCAGGCACCATCTCCTTTGGCAAGGAAACCAAGAGCAAGCGCCGCCTGATGATCACCCCGGATGCCGGGGCAGTCGATGAGGCCGGCAATCCGATTGAGCCGCACGAGGAGATGATCTCCCTGTCACGCAACCTCAACGTCTTCGAGGGCGAAAAGGTGCAGCAGGGTGAAATGATCGCCGAAGGCCCGGAGTCGCCGCATGACATTCTGCGTCTGCGCGGCGTCAACGCGGTGGCCAACTACATCGTCAAGGAAGTGCAGGATGTGTACCGTCTGCAGGGCGTGAAGATCAATGACAAGCACATTGAAGTCATTGTCCGTCAGATGCTGCGCAAGTGCGAGATCTTGGATCCGGGCGAGAGCACCGAGTTCTTAACCGGTGAGCAGGCTGAAGTGTCCCACGTGCGTGAGGTCAATGAGCGCCTGGAGGCCCAGGGCAAGAAGCAGGTGCGCTACCGCCACATCCTGATGGGTCTTACCAAGGCATCCCTCTCCACCGAGAGCTTTATCTCTGCCGCCTCCTTCCAGGAGACCACCCGCGTGCTTACCGAAGCTGCAGTGGCCGGCAAGGTGGACGAGCTGCGCGGCCTGAAGGAGAACGTGATCGTCGGCCGTCTGATTCCGGCCGGCACCGGCTTCAAGTACCATCAGCAGCGCCGTGCTGACATCGAGCGCTCCAAGCTGAAGTTAGAGGTCGAGGCCTCACAGGTCTCCACTGAAGATCTGGAGAAGAAGCTCAGCGAGGCTTTAGGTGCAGTCGATGCTGCCTCAAGCTTCGGCTTTGATGAGAACTAATTCTCAACGCAGCTTTCAGCGGGGAAGCCCGCTGGAATTACTGAGTTAATAAAGCGCCCGGCCCCTTAAAGGCCGGGCGCTGTCCTTCAGGGCGGATGTTTTTGCCCGCCTTGTGCCCCGGCATAGGGCAGCAGGCCCGCTTCAGGTAGTGCCGCCGCGCTTTTTGCACTACAATGGACTGAAACGAAATTAAATTAACCACACGAAAAACGCTGCACCGTAAGGTTAAGCGGTGTCAGCTTATTGCTTAAAAGGAGCTTTATATGTCTATTAAAGTACTGGCCACTGAGAATGCACCTGCCGCCATCGGCCCTTATGTGCAGGGCAAGATTGCAGGCGGCTTTTTATTTGCCTCAGGCCAGATCCCGCTTGACCCGAAGACCGGCGCGCTGGTGGGCAGCAACATCACCGAGCAGGCTGAGCAGGCGATGAAAAACGTCACTGCACTGGTGGAGGCTGCAGGCGGCAGCATGAATGATGTGGTCAAGAGCACCTGCTTTTTAAAGGACATCGCTGATTTTGCCGCTTTCAATGAAGTCTATGCCAAATACGTCGGCACTGAGGCTCCGGCCCGTTCCTGCGTCGGCGGCATTGATCTGCCCAAGGGCGCTTTGTGCGAAGTTGAAGTGGTGGTCTTCCTGGGCAAATAAGCCTGCCTGAAGACAGCGCTCAAGCTCAAGCTCAATTGTCACGCGAAAAACTTTAGATGCACTGCCTGATTGTGATGCGCCGCCTGCCGGACAAGAACGCCCTGCGCCTGGCGGCAAACCTGATTGAGGCCCTGACAGCACAGGGCCATCAGCTCGATGGTCTGTTTTTAATGGGGCCTGCAGTCTGTATGGTGCAGCGTGAGGGCTCTTATTTGGAGCAGGGCTCACGCATGACTTATATCAATCAGTCCAAAGAGCTCAAACGTCTGCTGGCACTGGCAGAGGGGCAGGGCTTTGACATCACGGCCTGCGGACGCTCGCTGCAGAATCATGACATCAGCACTGAGGTGATTGAGCCTCCCTTTGCTGCAGGCGGGTATTACGAACTGCTGCAGAAAATGCAGGGCTGTGAGAGGGTAATTGAGATCTGATGCTGACCATTGTCTTAAATTCGCATCCGGCAGGTGAGATGTTTGACTACGGCCTGTCCCTCGCGCTGGCTGCCTCCGACGGGGAGGAGCCGGTGCAGGTCTTAATTCACGGTGTGCTGCTGCTCGAACTCTCCCGCGGCAGACGCACGGAAGAGGCCTCCTTTGCCGCAAAGCGTTTGTGTCAGTTGGAGCTCTTTGAGATCCCAACCTTTGCAGTCAAATATCCCAATCGCAGCCGGGGCATCGGCAAACCGCTGGAGTTCATCCGCCGGGTCGATCCCGGGCAGTACCGGCACCTGCTCAAAACAAGTGACCGGGTGCTGTATTTTTAAGGAAACAGAGCATGATCCATCTTATCTTCAGCAAAAACGGCGCGCGCATGTGCTTTAAAAATGCCGCCCGTCCGGATGACCTGTTCTTTGCTGCGCCTGAGGCCCTGGAGCGCATCAATCTGTTTGAGCTGCGGCGTTATTTGCGCGGTCGCGATTTTACCATCGAGCCTTTAAACCGCCGGGGGGTGGAGAAACTGACCGCCGCCCTCTTGCAGGACAAGACCGTCTCCTGGTATTAGCCCGGCTGCAAACTTAGCGCCGGCTCAGCCTGCAAGGGCTGCGGGCGTGAGCAGTTCCTCAAATTTATCGAGGGTGAGCGGGCGGCTGTAATAAAAACCCTGCACCGAGCTGAAGCCCAGCTTAGCCGCCAGCGCCGCCTGCCCCTTGTCCTCCACGCCTTCTGCTATGGTCTCGACTTTAAGTTCGCGGCACATGTCATTGAACTTCTGAATGATAAAGCGCATTTTGGCGTTGTGCTGCAGCGGGGTGATCATGCGCCGGTCAAATTTGACGATGCTCATCGGCAGATCGGCAATGGTGATCAGATTGGCATAGTCCACTCCAAAGTCATCGACGGCCAGCGGAAAGCCCGCTTCGGCAAGTTCGGCAGCCTGCCTGATAAGCAGCTGGCGGTCATAGGCGGCAGCTGACTCCGTAATTTCAATGCACAGGAGCTGAGGGGGAATGGCGTATCTGCCGGCCATCTCGGAGATGCGCTGGCACAGCCCGGACATCAGCATGGTCTGGCGCGAGAAGTTCACTGACAGCGGCAGCAGGTTGAGGCCCTTGTCCTTCCAGAGCTGCAGCTGCTGGCAGCAGCGCTCGAAGTTAAACAGGTCAATGAGATAGGACAGGTTCACGGATTCAAGCAACGGAATGAAGATCCCCGGTGAGACCTCAGTTTCATCAAGACGCAGGCGCGAGAGCGCCTCAGCTGAGCTGTAGCTGCTCTTTGCCACCGAGTAAATGGGCTGCATCACGGTGTAGAAGGCCCCGGCGTTGATGAGATCACGGATGGTGGTGGGGCGGGTCAGATACTGCAGATAGGTCTTGTCGTGCACCCGGCTTTCAATGCTGGCGCTGTTGCGGTAATAGACGGCCTTGTCATGGTGCATGCGGCTTTCAGCCTGCACCATGAGGCCTGTGGGATCGCTTCCGGTTTCATCATACTGCCCGCCCACGGCCGCGCTAAAACCGTGGGGGCCTGAGAGCGCCTTTTTGACGCTGAAGAGCTTGTTGCGAAAATCCTGTTTGCTGCAGTTTAAGGTCAGCACGGTGTATTCATCATCCCCGATGCGGTAGATGCGGTCATTGGGCAGCATCTCGCGCAGCACCTGCAGGCACAGGGCGATGATGTGATCGCCTTTGTCATGTCCCTGGCGGTCGTTGATTTCCTTAAGCCCATTGATGTCGGCCACAATGCAGCCCATGGGCAGATGCTCAAAGAGCTTTAAGTCCACATTGAGCTTCTGGCGGGAGAACACCAGCGCCGGATCTTCTTCATCGCGCGGATGCAGGCTTTGATCGCGCGTCAGGCGGATGGCCGCTGAGGCAATGAAGACGCAGATGGAGCTTAAGTTTCTCAGATCCTCATCAAACAGCTGCGGCTTTTGCGGATTTAAAAAGCCCAGAAAGCCGATTTCACTGCGGTTTGATTTAAGCGGCAGCAGATACATCGAAGTAAAGTGCCCGGCCTCAATCTCGCGCGACAGGCAGGGCATCAGGGCATCGAGCTCATGCTTGTCCTGAATGTAGAGATGATCGCGGTCGGCAAAGCCCTCGACATCCTGCATCAGGCTGCCTGTAAGCGCCATCGGGAACAAGCTGCTGCAGCCTTTGTCATAGCGGTAGATGTGCGTGGCGGCAAACTGATTGTCCACGATGTCATCGCTCAAAAAGCAGGTCTGTGCACCGTAGCGCTCACACAGCGCGGCGACAATCCTGAAGATCACCTGACGAAAGCGCTCGTAAGAGCAGTTGAGCAGTTCGCCGGTGGCATTGATGATGGGCAGCAGCCCGTAAGACTGTTCGTTTTTGGGTTTTTCAAAGCAGATCTCAAGGCGCACCTGTTTGCCGTCCACCTCAATTAAGGTGTCCTTGATGATGAAATCAGAGGCTACAACCTTATTGGCATGCTCCCAGGTGATATAGTGCCCGAGCTCAAGATCCTTGTTGTTGCAAAAAGGGCAGGGGGCATCGAGGCCCTGAAAGGCCTTGTAGCATTTTTCCTTGCACGGCAGGGTAATATTAAAGCGTTTGCGCAGTGCTTCGTTGACGTAAAGCACTTCGTAGGTGTCACGATCAGCGACATAAGCAAGTTCGCTTAAGCCGTCAAGAAATTTTAAGTTCACTAACACGCCCTCACATGATGTCAGCGCTTTGGCAGGGCAGTGAAAAACGCGGTAAATACCGCAGTTTTTATCGAAGCCTTTAACTTAGTGCGCGGAATCTGATTGTAGGTTAAAGCCGCTTTTAAAAGTGTGAGCAGGATCGAATGCATGGACAAAATATTAAATTTTTTGGCCGCCGGCACGGACGCGGGCATAAAAATCCCGGCTAAAGCCGGGTTTTGCACTGATGCTGAACCTGCTGAATTTCAGCTGAATTTTATAAAAGAGCAATGCTGCATCCGGGGGCGGTCATCAAGCCCAGTCCGCCCAATACAGCCCAGCCCGGGCGGTTAATCAAAAGTGGTGATCACGCAGTCATGCGGCTCTTTCTGGTTTTCATCGAGGATGATTTCCCCGTAGCCTTTGGCCTTGATGTGGCCGGTGAGCGGATTTTTCACTGAGGTGATGACGCTTTTGACCTCAGCTTCCACCTCACTGTATTCAAAGGCCAGATCGGCATCCTCCCCAAAGGTGCAGTCAATGAGCTTTAAGTTGCGGGCATAGCACAAAGGCTGCGTGCCGGTGATGTGGCAGCGCACCAGGGTCAGGTTGCGGCTGTGCCAGGCCAGGTATTCACCCTTGACCTCACTGTCGTAAATTTGAATGTCACGGCTCTCCCAGAAGGCGTCCTTGGTGTCGAGCACGGAGTTTTTAATCACAATATCGCTGCAGTACTGAAAGGAGTACTTGCCCTGCAGCTTGAAGTTCTCAATTTCAATGTTGGCGCTGTTAAAGAAGATGTAGTCGGCATTGGCAATGCTGCTGTTTTTGAGCTTGATGTTGCGGCATTTCCACAACAGCTCCTGCGCCTCAGGGAACTCACAGTCAGTGATCTCAATGCCGTCAACCTCGCGCAGCATCTTCGGGGCGGTGCTCTTAACGCCCTGCATCACGATGTCCTCGTCATACCATAAAGGGGCGCGGCAGTCCGTGGTCAAATGACAGTTGATGATGCGGCTGTGCCTGTTGTGCCAGAAGGGGTATCGGCCTTCAAAAGTGCAGTTTTCAGCCGTGATCTCCGAGCATTCCTTTAAGGCGCTCTCACCTTCGTGAATGCGCACGTTGTTAAGCCTGACCTGATGATGATTAAACAGCGGACGCTCGCCGTAAAAGTCCTGATCACAAATATCCTGCATAAAAAACTCTCAATCAAAGGCGGCCGCAGCCGCCGTTCTGTAACCCTGTATCTTTTTTTCAAATACCGCTATGCTAACGCTGCAGCCTGATGCTGGCCATGGCGGAAATTATCTGCTTCATGCCTTTTTCTGCAGCTGCGGCTCTTTTGTGCAGGCAGAACCTGCCATGAGCTTATTGTGCTATGTCGCTTGGGTACGCTCTGTCCCGGCTTCCCCTGCAGCATCCTCAGGCGGCGTATCGCGGCTGAAATCGTGCTTGGTAAGCCACCTGGAGCGCAGCAGGCGTACTAAGAACATGGTGCCGCGCAGCGATAATTCAACTGCCATGGCGATCCACACGCCGTACAGGCCGTAGTGGGGCGCAAGCATGTAGGCCGTGGTCAGGCGGATGGCCCACATCGAGAAGAAGTTCATCACCGAGGGCATTAAGGTGTCACCGGCGCCGACGAACACGCCGTAGGCCACAATCGAGGCGCCAAAGAGCGGCTCGGCAAAGGCCTCAATGCGCAGCACGTCCACGGTCAGCTTTTGCACCTGCAGATCCGGGGTCATCAGCAGCATCAGATAGGGCGAGAACACGTACATCACCACGCCGCCAAGTCCCATCACCACCATGCCCAGGCCAACGCAGATGCGCGCAAAGCTTAAAGTAAGCTTGGGTCTCTTGGCGCCGATGCTCTGGCCCACTAAGGTGGTGGCAGCCTCAGACAGGCCGTTTCCGGGCATATAGCACAGGCTTTCAATGGTGATGGCAAAGGAGTGGGCGGCAATGGCGGCGATGCCCAAGGGGGCCACGATGATGGTGGTCACAATCTGCGCCAGGGATATGGCCAGATGCTGGCCTGCCATAGGCAGGGAGATCTTAAAGGCCCGGCGCACGATATTGGCCTTGGGGATAAAGGTGCTGCTGTCCTGGCGCAGGTTTAAGAGCTTTGATCTGAAGGCGGCACAGTAAGTCATGGCGCTGCAGGTGCACAGCTCAGCTGCCACCGTGCCAAAGGCCGCGCCCATGACGCCAAGCCCAAGACCCGGCATGGTAAAGGAAAAACCGCCGAGGCTGAGCTCGCGTGTGGGGAAGATGAACAGGAAGTTGAAGATCACATCGAGTACGCACATCATGATGTTAAGCAGGCTCGGCACCTTCATGTTGCCCGAGCAGCGCAGCATGGCGCCGGACAGGAAATTGAGCTGCATAAAAGGCAGGCAGGCGGCCAGCGGGCAGAAATACAAAAAGGCGTCATGGCAGATCTCCTCATCCCCTCCGAGCCAATAGGGCAGATGCGGGCTGATGATGACTGCGATAAAGCCCAGGGTGAAGGCCCCGCCCAAGGTCACGGCATAGGACTGGCGCATCACGCGCCGCGCACCGGCGTAGTCGCTTGCGCCGATAAGCTGCGCCACCTGCACGGCAAAGCCCATGGCATTGGCCGCACACAATCCGCCTAATACCCACAGGGAGGAGGACATCAGGCCCACTGAGGCTGAGGCTTTGGCACCGAGGCTGCCCACCATGGCCGCATCGATGTAGAACATCATGATGGTGGAGAGCTGGGCAAAAATCGAAGGGGTGGCCAGCTTTACAATGAGCAGCAGCTCGCTTTTAAAGGTGAATCTGCCGCGCGTGCGGATCTGCTCTAAAAGCTCCTCTCCTGTCATAAAAACCTCTTATCCCAAAGTGCCGCAGGCCCGCGGAGGCGGGCCTGAAATTGCTGCGTGTAACATGCGATTTTTGCGCCTCTTTGTCAAGTGGCGCGGGCGGGCCTGCAAGATGTCTCTTAGAAGCAAATCACTTCTGCGCTTTTTCACAAAAATAGAGCTCAGTGCGGATTTGGCTTGCATTGGCGCCTGCGTCGCTGCAGAATTAAAGTGACCACAAATTTGATAAACAGGGTAAATACGATGTCCTTGCAGCTTGAGTTAAACCAAAAAACTGCCGCAGCTGAGCGTTATAAGCTGCAGCCTTTTTCAGATGATTTGTTCAGTGTCAATTCTTTGGGCAGATTTGCCGTCTTCCTCCATGCAGAGAGCGTTGATCAGGGTCTGCTTACCATGTACTGTCCGCTGCTTAAATTCGGCCCGGCTGAGCTTGACCGGGCGGTGATGCTGCGCCTGCTGCAGTTAAATCAGCCCTCAGATCCGGCTCATCAGTACCGTGTCGGCGTCGATGTCAATTCTCAGCTGTGGCTGACCGTAGTGATGCCGGTATCTGAGTTCTTAAAACCTGAGTGCCAGGTGGACAGACTGCTCGATGTCTTTATTACGCAGGCCAATGAGGTATTGGCTGCACTTGATGATGTGCAGGCTGAGCCTGCTCCTGCTGCTGAGGATTTAATAACTCCCTCGCAGATGCTCTGGGGTTAAGGGGGAAGAGAATATGGTTGGGCCAATTAGTGTACAGAGCAGCAATGTTTCTTCAACTCAGCTTAATGAAAGCACCAGGACTGAAACTCAGAATACGGTAACAAACGCCGGCCTAGAGAATCAGGCCCGCGCGGCGATGGTTAATGATGCTGACCTGCCGAAAATAGAGAACGTAAAGGACAAGAATTTTGTTTACCCCCAGGGCGGGCTGGATGACTTGTCCTTAAGCTGCTCACAGTGCAGCCGCAGCATGATACAGGAGATTAATGCAGCCAAAGACAGCAATGCCTTGCAGGCGCTGTATCAAAAGGACGACCAGACCTGCTCTGTGCAGGATCATGGTGCTCTTGATGTGGCCATGATCTGCACCTTAAGCCATGAGCTCTCAGAGCAAAACCAGGATCTGCCGGCAGCTGATCGCAGCAAGCTCGAGGGCAGTGTCTTAAATGATTTAATGAAGCTGCTCAATTCCAAAGATGCAGATGAATGTCAGAACATTAAAACTTCCATTGAAGGCCAGTTGAACGGTCGGCATGGTGAGAGCTGTGACAAAATCCGCAATTTAATGGATAACAAGCTGCAGTGCCTGCATGACAGCACTTTTAATGCTGAGGCTTTGGATGAGGCTGCCGGTAAATTAGCAAATAAAACTGATCCCCGCGCTGTGCTGTCGGTGGGCAAAGGCAGTGTGAACATGACCAATCCCGCGGGCTGCTCAGTGCTGCGCACGCAGCATCAAAACGAGGAGCTGACCCGTCTTGACTTAATTAAAGCCGGCAGTCTGCAGCAGAAGATTAAACTTGAGGAAGCACGGGGAAACGAAAACTGCCAGGATGAAATAGTGCAAAATGGCATTACCAAGACGTCAGCTTTAAAGCTGCAGGAGCTTGAGAACTGCCTTGATAATGCCGATTTGCAGACCTTGTGCGATACCAAAGCCAACCTTGAGATCAGGGCGAACTATGAACTTACTGCAGCGGACAAGCAGACTTTTGATGAAAGGCTGTCAAGTCAGCTTGATCAAAAGACGCAGGACATGGTCGCAGCTTTAACTGAGCAGGGCATAGATTTTAAAGATTTAACGCTCGGGGAGTGCCGCAGCCTGCTGCAGGGTGTGGGTTTTAATGGTGAGACCTTAAAACAGCTGTGTGAAGCCAAGCCTGATCTTGTCTCCTCATACAAAGAGGCTTTAGCAGAGCCTGAAAATGCCAGAGGCTTTGTAGACAGTCTGATGTTTGCCGTAAAAGGCGGCGCTGCCTCGCTGCAGGATGGAGCGGTCGGTGTAAGCGCAAGCCTTGGCAGCGCTGAGGCTGACGGGCGCATATCGCGGGCCATGAAATCGCGTGCAGAGTTTGATTTGGAAGCGATGCGCATGGCTCCGGCCTTAAATTATTACGGCCTTAATGAGTTTAAGTTTGAAACTGAGGATGATCTCAAGGCTCTGGACAGCAAAGCCATGATGGCCCTTGAGGAAAAGGTGATTAATCCTCAAAATTCTGCTTTAAAGCAGGCCAGAGATAATCTTGGGCTTGCCATGATCAATCTGTCCTTTAAGGCATTTGCGGCAGAGCATCCTGGCTGCAAAGCCACCCCCAATGACAATCCTGAATTTATTCAGGCTCACAGTCCTGAGGTGCAGAAACTGCTGCCGGGATTGATGAAGGACAGAAATCTGTCTTTGGTCAATAATATTTCCCAGGCCTTCGCCAGCAGTGCGCTGCTCAAGGCTTTTGCTGCCAATCCGGGGCGGCTGGCCTTATTAAAATCAGTGAAAGAGGCGCTGGAGAGCAATCCTGAGGCGGCAGAGAGCGACAAGCAGCTGCGCAAGGCAATAGCCGGACTTATCGGCATAAATACTCAAGGCAGTCAGCTTGATAACATGCCGCTTTCACAACTCATTGATCTGGCTGCCAAACGTCTGCCCCAAGCGCTCTCAGCAACAAACAATGATGAGGCTGTAAATGCGCTTAAATCTATGGAAAAGCAGGGCAGCATCCTGGGGGAGAATGAGAAGTCGCTTTATGCTGCGCAGACAGCTGAGCTGATGCAGCTGCAGAATGTGGATTCACCCAATAAGACCAGCGGCGAAACCCTGGCGGTCAATCTGTTTATGCTGCAGGATCTGCTCTCCGATGAGGTTTCTGATTTAAGCCCCTTCCAGCTTGCGCGTATGGGTATTGATAAGAATGCCTACATGTCAGCTGATTCTGCAGGCAAGCAGACTATGCTGCTTGAAGCGATGAAGGCCTCACAGGAAAAAGCTGGGGAGTTTGAATATCAGGTTCTGGCGGACGAGTACTTAAAGCTGGCTGAAAAGGATGGTAAGTCTTTTAACGAAAGTGTGACCAGCCTGGGCAATGCTCTGCCGGATGCGTCAGCAACAGCAGCATCCGGAGTTGCCCACCGCAGGATGCGCAGTACGGCAGATAAACTTGAGGCTTTGAATGAGCTCAGTTTAATGAAAGGCAAGCTCAAAGCTGATTTAAACAAGTTTGGCAGCTCCTCAGTAGTGTTTGGCCGGCCGGGAAGTGACGGCTTTGAGAAGATGCGTGCAGTGCTCAATGATCCTTCTTTGAGCGATGGAGATAAATTAAAGCAGCTCCGATCTGAATTTAAAGCAGTGCAGGAAAAGGCGCAGCCTCATGATCTGATGGGCCTCTCTGCGGCCTCAGTGGCATCTAAAAAACACATCAGCGGCAGTACTCCGGCGCAGTCAGTGGAGTATGCTGCGGATAAATCAGGTCTTGGCAAGTCCAAATTGAGCTCAGAGCTCAGTGCAGACTTTTATAAGCGCAGCACGGCCTATGTCGACAGCGGGGTAAGGCATGAACAGGCTGTTACTTACAATGACAAAGCTCTGCAGGACGGCCTTAAAAATACCATTGGCAAAGACACCATGGCGCAGCTGCAGGCTGCAGCTTGTGAACTTACCGCCCAGCGCATCGGGTTTTTCAGTGGGGCACAGATGTTTGAAGCTTATGCAGATGCTCTGCCCGGTGATCGCAGTGTGGTTGACAATGCCATCAAACAGACCTTAAAGGAGCAGTTTAATTGTTCTGAAGGCAATGCTGAGATTTTAATGCGCAGCATCAGAGACGTGTACTCTGCAAACACCCAGGCTACCAAAAAACTTAACAGCGGACTGCACGCTGTGGCCACTAATGCTGCAGAAAATCATATTCAGGAAGCGGCTAAAATCTCAAGGCTGCTGGAGCAGAAGGCCTCCTCACTGCAGCCGGGGACATCCATGGTGTTCAAGACTTCTGCCGGCGTGGAGGCGGTGTTTGATATCGTACCTGAAGTGATCACCGGAACGGCCTCTTTGAAGGCCGGAGCGCAGGCCTCTATCGGCAGATCTGAGGATGGGAAATCTTATGAGGTCAGTCTGTCCTCCAAGCTTGCTGTAGCTTTGGGCCTTAAAGTGTCAGCTGAAACTGAGCTATATCAAAATCCAAACGATGAAGACAAGTCCATCAGCGTGGGCGGCAGCGCCGGGGCATCCGTCGGAGTTAAGGGCACCGGCACTTTACACCTGAAGTTTGATAATGCAGAGGATGCGTCCTTGTTTATGGCGCATGCTTTGTGCGGCCTGGCTGCCCCCGATTATGCCCACAACTGTGGAGCCGAAGCTATCGCTGCGACCGGCGTGATCTCCGGTAAGGCCGGCTTTTCAGCTTCTGCCGGGGCTAACGCAAATTTTGGCGGTCTGATTGATTCCATTGGTGTCAATGCCGCCTTTGAAACTGTCGGCAAGATAGAATTTGCCAAAACCTCAGGCACTGACGGCAATATCAACAGCTGGGCCTTTAAGATGTCGCTCAAACTCGAGCTCTCACTTGGCGTAGAGCTGCATGAGAAGATAAGCGAGCCTTTGAGCAACGTCGTAAACAACATCTCCCCTGAAAATGAAACTGCGGCCGCGATCGTTGATTTTGGTAAGGAAGGCTTGAAAAAAGAAGGCTCGTTTGAGGTGGGCAGCCGGATTGAAGTGAATACTGATAAAGGCGGTTATCCGGTCAGGAGCGGCAAGGTCACCTTTACAGTATCGCCCAACCGCTATGAGGTTGAAGCACTGTGTGACAGATGCAAATTAAGCCCGCAGCAGCGTGCGGAAGTGCTCAAACAGTTTGATTTAAACAAGCAGAACAAAGTTGAGATGAAAAACTTCACGCTGACAGCCGAGGTCAATTTTGAGCAGGATCCGCATATGGGCATTAGAGATGCCAAGGAGATGCTGCTTGCCGCTGATAAAAACGGCACGCTCAAATTCACTTCAGCGAGCTTGAATGCCGCAGATGAAAAACTTAGTGTGGAGCACTCTCTGAGCGTGGCCGGCAAGCTGAACTTCTCCTATATGCGCAATGTCATGGAGAACAGCACTCAGACCATTGCGCTCAAGGCTTAAGCCCAGGCATTACCGGCATTAAGCAGTTTTCACGGCCTGTCTGCAGGCCGTGATGACAGGACGCATTAACAGCGCTTGAGGCACAACAGTGTGATGTCATCAGTCTGTACCTGGCTGCCGCGGAACTTAAGTACATCCTCAAGCAGCGCATCAATGCACTGCTGCGGCTGCAGCGCTGCAAACTGTACGCGCCGGCAGAACTCGGTGATGGTCTGCGCTCCGTAAAACTCATTGCGCTCATTCTGCGCTTCACTCACGCCGTCGGTATAGAGCAGCAGACATTCGCCTTGAGAAAGCCTGCTCTGATACTGGCTGTAGCTGAGCTCAGGCAGGGGGCCCACTGCCGGGCCTGAGATTTCAGTTAACTCCTCCACGCTGCCGTCTTTGCGGCAGATGACAGGCGGGCAGTGCCCGGCATTGACGGCCAAAAGGCTGCCGTCCTTAAGATTTAGAATGCCCACATAGAGGGTGACAAACATCATGTTGGGATTGCGCAGCGACAGTTCATCATTGACGGTTTTCACCACCTGTT
>JADINH010000037.1 GCA_017694225.1 Candidatus Avisuccinivibrio stercorigallinarum | reverse complement strand
GCTGAAACTGTAGCCCGCATGGCTGTGTACGGCGGTGCCGCTGAGGTTGCCATGGCTGCTTCTTCCACCACCTACGAGGCCATCAGTGCACGTATGGGCATGGGCAATCCGAACGGCAACTTAATCATGGCTGACAACGCCAATGGTGCCGGCATCTGGTTAGCCCCGGTCTACAAGAACCATGAGTCCGATGACTTCGATGCCCAGGGTGTGGACTACGGTGTTGATTTAGACCTCTACGGTGTGGCCTTAGGTGCTGATTTCACCTTCGCTCCGGGCTTCAGAGCTGGTGCCATGTTCAACGTGGGCTCCGGTGATGCCGACGGCCAGGGTGCAGGTTCTGCAGTGTCCAATGACTTCGACTACTGGTCAGCAGCCATCTACGCCGGCTTTGCCTATGAGAACTTCTCAGTGGCAGGCGACGTGACCTACACTGCTGTGGACAACGACATGGATGCTTCAACTTCACAGGGCAAGTACTCTGCCTCAATGGATGCTGATGTGTTCACCGTTGGTCTGACCGCTCAGTACAAGTTTGAGTTCGCTGCTCTTGATGTCACTCCGCACATCGGCGTGCGCTACAGCTACATCGACATCGATGATTACTCTGTAGGCGATATTGCCGAGAGCAATGTGGATGAAATCAGCGTGTTCTCCATCCCGGTCGGCGTAAGCCTGTCCAAGGACTTTGCCACCGCTTCAGGTTGGGTGGTTAAGCCTGCCTTAGACCTGACCGTGACTGCCAACACCGGTGATGATGAGGTCGACAGCGACATCCGCTTCAACGGCGTAGACCTGACCACTGACCTGTCCACTGAGTTCATGGACAGCGTGACCTACGGTGCAACCTTAGGTCTGCAGGTACAGAAGGACAGCTTCCAGTTTGGTCTGGGCGTGAACTACACCGGCTCTGAGAACACCGACGAGTACGGCGTGGCTGCCAACGCACGCTTCACCTTCTAATCAAGGTTCAGCGTAAGCAAATCTCACAACGCTGCCCCCGCAAGGGGGCAGCCTTTCAGATACCGATTTAACAGGGACTTTGGTTAAAGCTCTTCGAGCTCGAAGCTTTATGCCCGATCCCCAAAATCATTTGAAAGTACATGAGGTTTTCTAAGCGGGGTGCTCTCATAAACATGATTGTCTGCTTCTAGAACCAACCAACAACCAGAACAGATTTTCAAAAACAACACACCTCGCTTGCTTTAAGGCCTTAAGGCCTCAACTCAATAAGATCTGGCGCCCGCGCCATGAGCAGCACCGCCAGGGCTTATTGAGTTGAAGCTCAAAGCTTCGGAATTTAAAAGGTTACAAAAGGTTTGTCTTATATGTCTGAAAGCAACTCACAGCAGCAGGATGAGGCGTTTGCCAAGTTCCTTGATGCACTTCGAAGCTCTGAGGAGCTTGAGGCTCTTTCAAGAGCTGTTCAGATCTGCTGTCAGTTTCGCACGACCATCGTGCTGGGGTCGGGAGCATCCTGCGGCTTTGGTCTGCCTTCAATGGGTACTTTGGCCAGGGAGGTGGCAGCGATGCCGGAGCTGATGCAGGATGAGCGCTTACAAGCGCTGGCTTACAAGCTGTCATGCCCGGGCGCCAACCTTGAGGAGGAGCTTAATAGGGCACAGCTTTCTAAAGAGCTCATGGAAAAGATCCGCAGGGTAGTGTGGGAGTGCGTGAGCGATGGGCAGAAGGACTTCTTAACCAAGAATTATTTTTCACGCCCTGATTGTTTTGCCCTTGCCCGCTTGTTCAAGCCTTTTCTGCAAAACAGCATCCCCAACCTGAATGTGGTGACCACCAATTATGATCAGCTCGCTGAACTTGCTGCAGATGGCTGTGGTGCAGACTGCATCACCGGCTTTAAAGGTGAGTTTGTCAGCACGACCTTCAGACGTGATGCCTTTGCCTCTGTCAAGCAAACGAGGCGCAAAACTGTCAGTGTGTTTAAGGTGCATGGGTCGCTCAATTGGTTTGAGAACGTCAAGGAGCACAGCATTTTTGCAGTCAAGAGCATGGGTCTTCCTCCTGCAGAGATGTTGAGCGAGCTTAACCGTACCGCCAAAACAGCACAGTCAAGAGCAGAGGAAACCGGCGGACAGCCTGCTGTTTCTTCAGGAACAATTTCATCTGCTGAAGAGCAGGATTTAGTCAGGCCGCTTATCATTCCACCGAGTTTTCGCAAATATGAAGAGGCCTTCAGTGAACCTTACCGCAGCTTGATCGGCTTTGCCGATGATGCCTTCAGGTCATCTGACACCGTGCTGTGCCTTGGCTACGGCTTTAATGACAACCACATCCAGGAAGATTTGAGAGCATCCATCTTAGACGGTAAAACTCTGCTTATTGCTGCTTCGATGGAGCTTACGCCAAACTGCCTAAATCTCATTTACAACCCATACAAACGTCCCGAGCGCTATCTGCTGCTTGAGCGCCTGCCACTGCATGTGATTTTCAATTACTACAGAGATGGTAGCAACGGTGGAGTATTCAGAGGCAGACATCTGCCGTCTAAAGGCTTTTGGAGCCTTGATGAAGAGTTCAAAACAAAGCTCAATGGGTTCATTATGCAAAAAGGATCTACATTTATGCATGGAAGCATTGGCCAAAAAATACAGGTTACCAAGGAAATTCTCAGCGAGTTCCTTACCTCAAACTCCCCATCGCATTGCCCTGATGATTGGAAGGATGTACTGCGCCAGAGCCTTGTCAGCTCAGAGGAAGAGCTGTTAAAACGCATCCTGCGTAATGCCTCTGTATCTGAGCAAGACACTGCCGATTTTAATCAGCAGATTAAGGATGGCTTTGAGGTTCTGTTCAATGACTTTTTTGCAGATTTGGCTTTTGAATCCAGAGCTGCTGCAAACAAATATTCAAGAGGGGTAGCAGCTTTAGATTCATTAAGGTCTCAGGACTCAGACAGAGCCGAAAAAAATGCCGGTGCCTGCGGCAATGACAATTACAGCCTCCGCAGGGATCAATTTACCTTCATACACAGCAGTGACCCTTCGCTTGACGGCCGGATTGTGTACGGCCGCTTCTGGGGAATTGAAGCCCTCTCAAAGTTCTTCGGTTAGGGCAGGAGCATTAAGCATGGCAGACGCACAGGATCACGAGCAGATAATTAAAGCCAAAGGCCGGCATCATGCACAGCAGCCGCAAAGTGTTCAGCTGCAGACTGAAGAGCAGCCGGACTTAAGCCAGCTGGATAACGACAGCGGTTCTGAACAAAATGCTGTTGACAGCAATCATGATGCTCACAGAAGCGGCTCTGAGGATGTTTTGTCAAACTTCTTTGCAGAACCATATATTATTGGCAGGGTGAGCGCGGTTGATACGCAGACCATAGTGGTCAGACTCAGCAGTGAAGAGCTGATGAGCAGGGTAATGGTCGGCAATCTGGCGGCAGTGAAGAGCCAGCTCAACGGCCAGTGCCTGATCGGTGTCGTTACCAAAATCATGAGCGCGGGCGCCTCTGATCCAGATGAGGCTTTAAACACTCCTTTGGATGGGCAGGTTCAAGCTTCAGGCGGCATCGGTTCTGCAGCGCCTGCGCGCAGCTCAGACGGAGCTGTTAATAAAAATTTGATTTCATCCTCCGCTTCCGCAGGTACTTCATCTTTGCTCTTTGCGGGTGCGTATGCCAAGTATTCTGCCGCTTTTGATAGTGCTTCAACATCCTCCGGCACTGTCAACGGTTGCAACACCATGGTGCTGCAGCTTATCGGCACCTATTACTCACGCTGGGGGCAAAGAAGTCACATCTTCAGGCGCAGCCTATATGCCGTGCCGTCCTTAAATGCCGAGTGCGCACTGCTCTATGGTGGCAATCTGCGCTGCTTCATGAGCGCCTTATCAGCAGGCTCACGCCTGGAAAATGATTTGCCCCTTGAGGTTGGTGTCTACACCATGGACAGCAGCACGCGCATCAGTCTGAACGGCAACAAATTTTTGCAGCGCCACGCACTTATCGCCGGCAGCACTGGCTCAGGCAAATCATGGTGTGTGGCCAGCCTGCTTGAAAAGGCCGCGCAGTGCAGAGGCACCAACATCGTGCTCTTTGATTTGCACGGAGAATACAAGACCTTGAAGGGGGCGGCATTCAGACACTTTCATGTGGCTGGGCCGGAAGAAAAAGCTCGCAAGAGTTCATCCTCTCAAGCCTTAACTTCTGGCGTACCTGCAGAAGCTGCATTAGCTCCAGATACAAAGGCAGAGCTCAATGCGGATGTCGGCAGCACTCCTTTGTATCTCCCTTACTGGTTTTTCAATTACGAAGATCTTATCGCCTGGTTTATCGGCCGCTCTGATAACAACGCCCCGCTGATCACACAGGTATTCAGCCGTGAGGTATTAAAGTGCAAGCAGCAGAGCGCTGTGAACAGCGGCTTGACTGCGCTTGCGGCTGCGGCTGATAAGCTCACCAGCAACACCCCGGTGCCTTACAAGCTTGATGCTGTGCTCAAAGCTCTCGATGATCTTGATCATGAGTTGGTAAACAGCCAAAATACCTCCCGTCAGAAGCAGGGCCCCTATTACGGTAAGCTCACGCGCACCATCAACCGCATCAAAAACCGCAGGGAAGACAAGCGCTGCGCCTTTATGTTCCTTGAGGACAGTGCAGAGGAAAATGACTTTGGCTATCTGCTCAAGTTCTGCCGCGCACTGCTCACCCCGGCTCACTCTGCAGCAGGCTCATCAACCGAATTATCCTCCGAAGCGTCCTCCTTGCGGGGAGCTGAACCTTCAGCTTTCGCATCCGCTTCGGAGGAAACTTCATCATCCGGATCATCCGCACCTGATGCAGATGCTCCGCAGGGCGGTATCAAGATCATCGATCTGTCAGAGGTGCCGGCCGAGCTCCTGCCCATGGTGGTTTCGCAGATCGCCAGGCTTATCTTTGATGTGCAGTTCTGGACAGACAGCGCCGAGCGCTTTCCGATTGCGCTGTTCTGTGACGAGGCCCATCTCTACATCCCTGACGAGCGCAGCGGCGCCTCCGAGCGCCCGGCCTTTATCTTTGAGCGCATCGCCAAGGAAGGCCGCAAATACGGCATCAGTCTGGTGGCCATATCCCAGCGGCCCTCTGAGCTTAACCGCACCATCATCAGCCAGTGCTCGAACTTTGTGGTGATGCATCTGACAAACTTAAAGGACAAGGAAGTGGTGCAGAACATGATGCCCGAGAGCATGGCCTATTTGGTAAGGCAGCTGCCCATTTTGGAGCCCGGTGAGGCCGTCTTTGTGGGCGATGCCTGTCTGCTGCCCAGCCGCGTCAAGCTGGATGTACCTCAGCACAAGCCTGACAGCGCCACTGTGGACATCTGGTCGGTGTGGTCTCAGGGCTGTCCGCGTGATCAGGCAAAGGTGATCGATCGCTCGGTGCTGTCCTTGTGCCGCCAGAGCCGTTTTAAGCTTTAAGCGGGCAGCGCCGCTTAAAGCCGTACAGAATTTCTGCAAGGCTCTGCCTCAGGCTGGTCCCTGGTGGACTTCATGAGGGCAGGTTTTGCAGGAAATTTGGAAGGCCCGCTCTGCAGCATACCTGACAGGGGAGAATATATCTGTTCATCTGCAGTGGTTTAATCTTCGGGCCTTAATTGCAGCATCTGCGCAGCATTGCCGCGCAGTACCGCTGCAGCGCAGCTGCAGCGCAGCTGCAGGCCGCAGCTTACGGCCTGACCAGGCTTTCAAGCATCTGCTTTTGCTTGTCCGGATCACGCCCGCGGTAGTACACCCCCAACCCCACAAGCAGCACGGTCAGCACCCACAACGGGATATTGCCACAGCGCGAATATGGGGTAAGTCCGGTGGCACAGTGAACCGAGCCGCGCAGCACCCCGGCTTTGTCTGAGGGGAAGGCATCCGTGACCTGGCCTTGTTTGTCGATAAAGGCAGTAATGCCTGAATTGGTGGCGCGCAGCATCGGCTTTTGCAGCTCCAGGCAGCGCATTCTGGCGATGTTTAAATGCTGTTTGGGGCCTGAGGTGGTGCCAAACCAGGAGTCGTTGCTGAGCATCACTATGGCGCCGCTTTCTTCTGCGTTCAGGGAGTTTATCAGCTCCGGAAAGATGGCCTCATAGCAGATGGCCGGAATGAGCTCATGCCCAAAGGCCTTGATGTTCTGCTGCTTCTCTGCCCCCGGTGTGAACGATGACATCGGGAAATTAAAGATGCTGCCCAAGGGGCGCAGCATCTCCTCAAAGGGCACCACCTCACCAAAGGGCACTAATTTGCGCTTGTCATAATGATTAAGTTCAGCGGTTACCGGGCTTAAGCTCTCCTCCTGCCCCAGGATGATAAGGGAGTTGAAGGCCGCGTTGGTCTCTTCATTCTTGTGCTGCAATCCGGTAATGAGCAGGCTGCCCTGCTCGTGCATGACGGTGTTCAGATCCTGCACCAGACCATGTGCCCGCTCCAGATATAAGGGGATAGCAGATTCAGGCCAGATGATCAGGTGGTCTTTGGCAATGAGCGGCTCGGTTAAATTCCAATAGGTGCTGATGGTGGGCCCCACCATCTCAGGCCGCCATTTGACGCTCTGCATGATATTGCCCTGCACCAGGGAGACCTTAAGGGGCTTGTCATCATCAGTGGTAAAGGACAGGGAGGAGCAGAACACGCCGGCAATGAAGATCACACCGGCAGCAGGCAGATAGATAAACTGCCGCTTTAAGGTCAGGGCTATCACGCCGGCCAAAAGGTAGAACAGCAGATTGATGCCGCGCACGCCGATCAAAGGTGCAAAGGCCGAGAGCGGGCCCTGCAGGGCAGTGTAGCCCGGGTACACCCAGGGAAAGCCGCCAAAGAGCCAGGAGATGATGAAATCAGAGAGCACAAAGGCAGCTGGGATAAAGCAGAGCAAAAGCACCGGCAGCTTGCCCTGGCAGAAGCGATTGGCCAGGCAGGAGAGCAGGGCATAGGGCAGGGCCAGGTACATCGAGAACAGGATGACCACCAGGTTTGAAAGCAGCATAGGCATGCCCCCGAAGCCTTCCATCACAAAGTTGAGCCACCACAAAGTGACGGCATTTAAGGTGGTGAAAAAGGAGAGCACGGCCGCAAAGATGGCCTTTTTGCTCTGATACCCGCCCATGAGAAAGAACATCAGGCTCAGGCCCGCCAAAGTAAGCGGCCACTTTTCAAGCGGGGCAAAGCCAAGAGAGGCTAATACACCAAGCAGCAGGGGAAAGAGCACTAAGCCCAATTTGCTGTTAAACCAGCGCTGCCACAGCAGCGGGCTGCCGATTACCTCTGCAAATGCTCTAATCTTTTCAACGGACATGATTTCATTCCTTATCAATCTGCTGCACAAACTGCAGCAAAACTGCTGCTGCAAAGCTGCAGCAGGCACCCCGGGCCGGACTGCACCATCAGCTGCAGCTCTGCACCCTGGCAGGGCTGCACAATCTGCTTCTTCAGCGCTGTGCCCTGGCATGGCAGTACCATCTGCCGCCGCAGTACTGTCTGTCTGCACCCCGGCCCTGCATTTTACTTTTAAGCCCGGCCCTCAGGCCTGCTGTGATCTTTGCGCACTCTTTTGCAGGCTTCAACACGCTCGTGCAATCTTCTTGCACGCTCATGCTGCAGGCAGCTCATGCAGGCTGTGGCACTGTCAGGCGGTCGTCTGCACGGCAAGGCATCAGGCTGCATCGCATGGCAGCAGCAGGCTGCAAATTCTTCAGGCTGGTGCACTGTTGCACTTCTGCAGTTCTGCACAGTGAACTGCGGCCTGCACAGTTGCTCAGTGAATTGAGGCCTTCGCAACTGAAGCCTGCACCGCTCTTTGACTGTACTGACCGTACTGTCTGTGTTGACCGTATTGACTGCAGCTGAGCCTTAAGCCATTAGGCAGCCAGTATTCAGCTCTGGTCTCAGCCATACGCTATCCGGCATCTGCCATCCCGCCATACGGCAGCTGCTGTCAGGGATCTGCCGGCCATTGGGCTTTCAGCCATTGGCACTTATGCCGTCAGGCAGAGCTGTTTTTTATTTTTTGCCTGCTTTACGTGCTTGTTCAGCCTCTTCCTTTACGGGCTTATTCAGCCTCTTCTTCGTCCTCAGGCTCCGGCCCCACAGTCAGCTGCAGCAGGTGCACCTGTCTTCTGGTGGCGGTCATCACCTTAAAGGTAAAGCGGCCGATCTTCACGGTCTCGTCCTTGTGGGGCAGATGTCCGATCACATGGATGACCAGGCCTGCAATGGTATCCACGTCCACATCAGGTAGCGAGGTCTTGAAGTATTCATTGAACTCTTCAATTTCGGTCAGGCCCTTGATTAAATAGCAGTCCTTGTCCTGAGCCTTGACGATGTTCTGGGACTTCTTTTCCTCTTCATCATATTCATCGCTGATGTCGCCCACAATGAGCTCTAAGATGTCTTCAATGGTCACTAGGCCGCACACGCCGCCGAACTCATCTATCACCACTGCAATGTGCAGATGGTTCTCCTGAAACTGTGTGAGCATGGAATCAACGCGCTTGCTTTCGGGCACAAAGACACAGGGGCGCAGGATGTTCTCAAGGCTCTCGGGGGCCGGTTTCACACCGGCTGCGTAGGGCAGCAGATCCTTGGCGTTGAGAATGCCGATGATGTGATCCCTATCTTCAGAGGACACGGGGTAACGGGAGTGGCCGTGCTCGTCAATGAGCTTTACGGCATCAATTAAGGAGGTTTTCTTGTCGATGGTGATCATCTGGGATCTGGGGATCATGATGTCACCAATGCGCAGGGTGGAGATGTCAAACACGCCGCGGATCATGTCCTCGGTGTCTTCATCGATGATGTCACGCTCACCTGCTTCTTTGATCACTTCTGCAAGCTCAGATCTGGTGTTCGGTCTCATGCCGTGCCAAATACGCTTGAGCAGACTTTCTTTTTCTTTCTCCGATCGTTCTGTAAAAGCCATATCAATCTCAAATAACAAACCTGAAATTGATTATAGCAAGCGTCCCTGCATTTTTAAACGAAGGCCGGAAGAATGCGGCCTTTGCCCTCTTCTTTGTCAGATGAATTTACCCGTCATTTACAGATCATTCCCATTTATCAGCAATCACGCCCGCACCTGCATGTCCCAGAACCTGCATGTCCCAGCACCTCTGCCCACATCCATTCATGCAACAACAGCTGGCATCCGGCCTTAACGCCGGCTCAGCTGTTATCCACTACACCCCAGCTCAGCTGTTCAAACACCGCACCTCAGCCATCTGTCCAGCCAGACTGCCAGCGCTGCATTCTCTAAGGCAAAGGCTGTTACCGGGGCTGCGCTGCAGGCTCAATTCAATCACTTCCGCTGTCTTATCTCAGCTGCAGTCACAGCCCAAGCCCTGGCCTCAGCTTCAGCCTGAAGCTCCAGCCTGAAGCTGCCGCAGGGGCTTTTATTCCTTTTCTGCAAGGTACGGATCGGCATAACCCATGCCGGTTAAAATCTGTGTCTCCAGGCCCTCCATCTCCTCAGCTTCATCGTCCTCGATGTGGTCATAACCAAGAAGATGCAGACAGCCGTGCACGATCAGATGAGCACAGTGCTCCTCCAGGGTCTTGTGCTGCTCGGCTGCTTCACGCACCAGCACTTCTTTGCAGATCACAAGGTCGCCTAAAAGTGAGGTATCAAGGCCTTCCATTTCCTCGGCACTCTCGGGGTCAAACAAAGCCTCCGGGTACTCAAAGGGGAAGGACAAGATATTGGTGGGCTTGTCGATATTGCGGTATTCACGGTTGAGATCCTGAATTTCAAAGGCCTCAACAAAGCGCACGGTAATTTCACTGTCTTTGGTCCAGCCTGCAGTCCTTAAGGCTTCTTCAGCCCAGTGCTGCATCTGTTCAATCGAAGGCAGTCCTGAATTGTCTGCAGCGGCCAGCTGCAGATCGATAGTAACCTGCATTTTTACATCAACCTCTTTTCTTGCTCTCAAAACCTGCTGTTGCTTTTGGGCTTTACGCCTGCGGGCTGTTGCCCTTGGTCAGCTTTTGCCTTTTGTCAGCTTTTGCCGTAAGTCGTCTGCTCTCAGTCAGCACTGGTCTGCAAACCTGACTGCCGCCTCACCGGGCTGGCTTAAGCCCTGGCAGAGAGCTGCAGCTGCTGATTTGTGTTTGCAGCGCTCGTCTGCTGAAAGCTGTCAGCTGCAACTCTTCAGCATCAAGCCACTGTTCCCACATCCGGCATCCAGCATTCAGCCAACAGTTCTCAGCTGTTTACTGCCTGCTTTTATCTTAAGCTCGCTGTGCGCAGGTGAGCACTTTATTTTTTAAATTTTATTGTTAAGCCTGCAGTGCATATCTGTTATGCCGCTGCTGCACATGTTTGCCAAGCTGGCGCTGTGCATGCTTGTTAAGCCTGCAGTGCATCTTGGTTATGCCGATGCTGCGCATGCTGGTTAAGCCGGTGCAGCGCCTGTTTTTCAGCACCTTTGGCAGCAGCAGGGAGCTCTGTTTTGCTGCACCTGCCGCAGCTGCATTATTTGCCGCTTTGGTTTGGCTGCAGCGCCTTACTGCATTCCAGCGCCTGGCGCTGCACCTGCCAGGCCTGCTTATTCCTCCGGCTTTACTGCCGCGGCAGCTGCAGCTGCATCCTGCGCTGCCTTGGCAGCAGGTTCAGCCGGCTGAGCCTGCCCGGCTTCTGCTGCCCGGTCAGTTACAGCCTCTGCCTGGATGAACTCAGCACTGCCGCCTGCCCGCTGGGAAAAGCGCTGTTCATAGCCGCGGCTGTATCCGCCCCGGCCTTCCCGGAAGGCATGCGGCAGACCTTCACCGGACATGCGGCTTTCAATGCCTTCACGAAGACGTTGTGCTTTGAGCTCTTCCTGCTTTTTATCCCAGGCGGCATAAGCATTGACAATGGCTGCCACCACCGGATGGCGCACCACGTCCACGGTCTCAAAGAAGGTAAAGGAAATGCTGTCAATGCCCTGCAGCACCTCAAGGGCATGCTTGAGGCCTGATTTGACGTTGCGCGGCAGATCTATCTGTGACGGATCGCCTGTGATCACTGCCTTGGAGTTAAAGCCGATGCGGGTGAGGAACATCTTCATCTGCTCGATGGTGGTGTTCTGGGCCTCATCCAAAATGATGAAGCTGTCATTCAAGGTGCGTCCGCGCATATAGGCCAGCGGGGCAATTTCGATGATCTGACGCTCGATTAACTTCTCGACCTTTTCAAAGCCCAGCATTTCAAACAGGGCATCGTACAAAGGACGCAGATAGGGATCGACTTTCTGGGAGAGATCGCCCGGCAGGAAACCGAGCTTCTCACCGGCCTCCACTGCAGGACGGGTCAGGATGATGCGGCGCACTTCATTGCGCTCCAGGGCATCTACTGCCGCTGCCACGGCAAGATAGGTCTTGCCGGTGCCGGCAGGGCCGATGCCAAAGTTCACATCATGGGTGCCGATGCTGGCAATATAGGTGCTTTGATTGGCAGTACGCGGTCTGACCACACCGTGCTTTAACTTTAAGGTGGAGGCCTTGTTGTACATGCGGTTAATCTCACCGCCCTGGGAAGCCTGTCCATGGCTTGCGCCCAGGGACTGAGCCTCACTAAAAGTTCCTGCGCCGCCTCTGCTCCGGCCGCCCATTGCACTGTCCAGTTCCAAATTGCCCTGTGCCTTAAAGTCACCGGCATTTACTGCGGTGAGATCACGCATTTCACGCCAATCAGTCATTTTGCGCTGTTCCTTAAATTGCTGTCTGTTTTGTGCTGCCTGTTGTCTGCTGCCTGCATTGTCTGCATTTTCCGCGGAAAGTGTGCTTTCCGCGGTGTCCGCGCTGTGCGCGGAAACTGCGCTCTTCATTTTTTCCACGCCATCTGCGCTTTGCGCGGACATCGCGCTCTGCATGCTTTCCGCGCCGTCCGCGCCCCTCGTGGAAACTGCGTTTTGCATGCTTTCCACACCTTCCACGCCGTCCGCGCCATCCACGGACGCCGCGGAAAGTTCATCCGGCAGATTGGTTTGCAGATTGTTTCCTGCAGCTTCTGTTCTTTGCGCGGCTGAAGAGCTCTTTACACCTTGCAAAGCCTCTGCCTGCTTTAAAGCGCTGGAAGTTTCCAACTCGTCCAACTCGTCCAACTCGTCAAAGTTGTCCAAACCTTCCAACTTGTCCAAGTCGTCCAAATCGTCCAAGTTGTCAAAAGAACCATCATGGCCGGCTGTTTTCTGCTGCAGCTCAAGCTCTGCCGTGCTGCGGGGCACAAAGGAGCTGTCCTTGAAGATGGAGGCATAGTAATCCGATCTGCCGTGATTTCCGTGATTTCCAGTAAGGCCTGTTTCAGCTCCGGCTCTTTCAGGCCGTGCTGTGCCGACTGCAGAGCTGTTGCTGCTGCCCAACACAGTATGCTCTGCCCGGGCTGCAGAATTTACGTAATTTGTGTAATCTGCAGCAGCTGTCTCATCGGCTGGCTTTGCTGAAGCTGCATAGTCAGCCGCCCCGCCAACTGCCCCTGCTGATCTTTGGACTGCGGAGGACGAGGACACAGCCTGTGCTGCAATCCGGGCCGCTTCTTCATCTGCATAGGAGTAACGCTGTGCATCTGCAAAGTAGGGGCTGTCCTCCAGGTGCAGAGCACTGTCCATCTGTGCAAAGAGCTCGTCTGCTGCAGTTACTGCACCGTGAGAGCCGGTGGAACTTTCAGGGGAACGGTTCTCTGTCATGCTCTGGGCTCTGCTGCTGTCTGCGCTGCTGCTATAGCTGCGGCTGGGGCTGCGTCTTTCCTGAAAATCTGCGCCGGCAGATCTGTAATTAATGTAATTTCTGCCATTATTGTAATTGCCGCCAGTAATGTCAGTGCTGTCATTACTGCCGTTACGGTCAGTGCTGCCCCACACCGGCGGGAAGCTTCCTCTGCCTCTTAACTGCCCGGATGCTGCAGCTGCAGCGCTGTCCTGATATTTCTCCAGCATGCTTTCAGCCGCGGCATCCTGCATCAGCACCCGGCTTTCAAGCAGGGTGAGGTGCACCTTCTCAAGGGTAAGGTAGGGGGCCTTTTTCTGCCGGCCCACCGGTGCAGTCTCCAAATAGAGCTGATAGATGATCTTCTGTGCGGTGCGGGCCATTTTCTCGGGGCCCACCACCTGAAAATGCTCACCTGAGTAAGCGATGGTGACCTTGAGGTACTTTTCAATGTACTTGAGGTTTTCATCTTCAGGTCCGCATAAATTGGCCAGCCGGTCACGCACTGCCGGCTCAAGCACAAAATCAAGCGTAAATGGCTTTGCCATGTCTTACAAATTTACTCCTGCCAAAATTCTGTTCGTCTCCTGCAGCTGAGCTCTTTCTCCGGCTGCTGATCTTTTGATGCCGGGCTTCTGAGGATGGGCACATGCTGCCGGACTTTTGCGGCTGAGCACATGATGCCTGGTTCCTGCATTTGAACACCTGATACCGGTTTTCTGCACACCGCAAGCTGCCGTGCACCTGACAGTGCGCACCTGCTGCCCTCCGGCCTCTTTGCATGAGCTCCTGCTGCAGAGCTTTTGAGCTAGTGAGGATCTCCTGCTGCCAATCCGGCTGCCATACAATTTGCCCGGAGGGCTCATCTGTCATTTGTTCAGCTGCCTGATCTTTAAGCCAGCCTGCAGTCTGCTCAGCAGGCCGGTATTCAATAATCCAGCTTGCATGTTCCAAAGCGATTAGCTCAACAGTCCGGTATGCAGGCCAGTCTGCAGGCTTCACAGCCATCTGTTCAGCCAGCCGCTTACCAATCCTGCCTGCAGCCCGTCTGCTGCAGCCTGTTTGAGAAGTTCTGCTTTTAAAGCCATGCAGGCCTTGCAGCTCTTGCTGTCCAGGCAGTTCAAGCAGGCAGTGCAGGCCAGTCAGTTCAGGCAGTTCATGCAGGTTGTGCCGGCCATGCATGCCGTGGTGTTGGCTGTGCCGGCAGATCTGTGCTCTAATCACAGAGCTCTCCCTTTAAGGTATGCGCCATGACCTTGGTGATGGTCACATCCCGCATCTGACCTATCATGGAGCTGTCACCTTCGAGCACCACAATGCGGTTGTTTGAGGCCCGGGCCTTGAGTTCAGAGGCGGACTTTCTTGAGATGCCTTCAATTAAGATCTGCTGCCTGGTGCCGAGCATGGCCTGTGAGTAGTGAGCTGCGAGCTCTTCCAGACGGGCCTGCAGGGTGTAGAGGCGCTCTTTCTTGACGGCCAGGGATACTGGATCATCAAGTTCGGCCGCCGGGGTGCCCGGACGCTTTGAATAGATGAAGCTGAAGCTTTGATCAAAGCGGATGTCGTCAACGAGGCGCATGGTCTCCTTGAAGTCATCCTCAGTTTCCCCGGGGAAACCCACGATGAAGTCAGATGAGATATAGATGTTCGGTCTTACTGCCCGCAGCTTTGCAATTAATTGGCGGTAATTATCTGAGGTGTAATGTCTGCGCATTTCACGCAATATTCTGTCAGAGCCTGACTGCACCGGAATATGCACGCTGTCTGCAATGATGGGCAGATCTCCGATGGCCTCCACGATGTCATCGGTAAACTCCATCGGATTGGAAGTGGTAAAGCGCATGCGCTCCACCCCGTCAATCGCTGCAATGGCATAGAGCAGGGTTGAGAAGGAAATGACGTTTCCGTCTTTATCCAGGCCCCGGTAGGAGTTCACGTTCTGGCCCAGAAGGTGGATTTCCTTGACGCCGTTGTCCAGGTGCCAGCGCACCTCAGTGAGGATGTCCTCAAGCGGTCTGCTTTCTTCTTCACCGCGGGTGTAGGGCACAATGCAGTAGGAGCATTTGTTGGAGCAGCCTTCCATAATGGTCACAAAGGCTGACACGCCGCGCTGACCCTGCTCGGGCAGGGCATCGAATTTCTCCAGGGCAGTGCTCTCCACATCCACCTGCGGACGGCCTTCAGCTTTAAAGGCCGCAATCAGGGCAGGCAGACGATGGGCAGTACGCGGGCCAAAGACCACGGAGATGTCTTTATTAAGTTCAATGATTTTTTCAGCCAGCTCCGAGCCCACACAGCCGCCCAAAGCAATGATGGTGTCATCGGTGATAATG
>JADINH010000002.1 GCA_017694225.1 Candidatus Avisuccinivibrio stercorigallinarum | reverse complement strand
GCTCTCAGGCAGACCCAAGGGGCCGCATCAGCTGCAGGGCATCGGCGCGGGTTTTGTGCCGCGGGTGCTTGATACCTCGATCATCGATGAAATCATTCCGGTGAGCGATGCAGACGCCTTTAACACCGGCGCTGAGATCTGCCGCACCGAAGGCCTGTTCTGCGGCATTACTTCAGGTGCCGCGCTCTATGCAGCCTCACAGCTTGCGCTGCGCGAGGAATATGCCGGCAAAAACATTGTGGTGATCATTCCGGACAACGGCGACCGCTATCTGTCCACCCCGATGTTTGCCGGGTAGTTTTAACTTTTTACCGCAGCTGCACCAGGACGGTGCAGAAAATTTTAAGTGCAGCCCGTTTTGTTAGAATGGGCTGCATTATTTTCCGGGGAGAAAAATATGTCAGAAGTAAAAAGAGTTGAAAGCGCCGCACAGCAGGCGCTGCGCCAAAGCGCCAAAAAGCAGCGCCTGAAGACCATCGTCTTCTACGGCGTGTGCATTATTTTGGGCTTTGTGTTCGGTTTTGCCGACAGTCCCTTCCTGCATCAGTTAATGGACTTTATCGCCACGGTCTTCACCAGGCTGTTCAGCTTTATTGCTGTGCCGATCATCGCGCTGTCGCTTATCACCACCCTCGCCAAGCTCGGCAAGGGCTCCAAAAGCGGCCTGATTTTCGGGCACACCATTTTCTACACCCTGCTTACCACCATTGTGGCCGCCTGTGTGGCCGCCCTGCTCTATGAGTTCCTCGCTCCGGCCAATCTGCCCTCCGAGATCGTGGGCACAGTGGATGCAGAGAGCATGCAGAAGACCACTTACTTTGATCACATCTTAACCGTGATCCCCAACAATATGCTCCAGCCTTTTGTCTCCGGCAATGTGCTCTCGGTGCTGCTCATTGCAGCGGCGGTGGGCCTGGCCCTGGCCATGCTTGAGCCCTCTGACAAGAAGACTGCAGTGGAAAATCTGCTCGGCGGTTTTCAGGACATTTTGTTCAAGTTAATTCACTGGATCCTGGCTGTGCTGCCCATCGGCATCATGGGCTTTATCGCCAAACTGATTGCCGAGCTTGAAGGCGGCATGATGCTTGGCGGCCTGGCCACCTACTTTGGCGTGGTGATAGGCTCAAACTTAATTCAGATGTTTATCATTCTGCCGCTTTTGCTGTTAATCCGCGGCCTCAATCCGCTGCGCATCGCCAAAGGCATGATGCCGGCCATCGCCGTAGCCATCTTCTCCAAGTCCTCTGCCGGCACCCTGCCGGTGACCATGGCCTCAGCTGAGGACAATTTGGGCGTCAATCCCAAGGTCTCACGCTTCGTGCTGCCGGTGTGCACCACCATCAACATGAACGGCTGTGCCGCCTTTATTCTCATTACTTCACTGTACTTAATGCAAAATGCGGGCATTGAGATCACTGCTGTGACCATCATCACCTGGATCTTCATTGCCACCATCGCCGCAGTGGGCAATGCCGGTGTGCCGATGGGCTGCTACTTCCTGACCATCAGCCTGCTCTCCTCCATGCATGTGCCGGTGCTGCTCATGGGCATCATCCTGCCGGTATACACCGTCATCGACATGCTGGAGACCGGCGTTAATGTGTGGTCTGATGCCACCGTGGCCAATATCGTCAATCACGACTTAAAAGACCGCCTTGACGATGCCCCGGAGGCTGAAGCTGCTGTATAGTAAGTCAATCTGAGCCCCCAGCTCAGCCCCAAAAGAGTGCATAAGCTTGGCAGTGCTTAAAAACTGCTGCTTGATCCCGCCTGAGGCGGGATTTTTATCCTATCAAGGATTGATCTGATCACTAAGCCTGCTTAAAATGCACGCACACTATAAATTCCCGAAATTCATCTGATTAAATTCCGCCTGGCAGCGGGCACAAAAAGCTGCACCTCACGGCACGGGCCGCAAATGGCACGGCGCACGTTGAGCTATTGTTTACAGGAGAAGAAATGACATTGATCAAAAATAAACGAGGGATGGATCTGCAGGAAATCATTGAGCGTAATCTGGTGTTCTTATTTGCCGTGTTCTGCAGCGGTGTCGGCATCTCCATGGTGGCCTCAGCTGACATCGGCACCACGCCGATTTCAAGCTCCAATTATGTGATCTCCCTGCACACCCCGCTGTCCCTGGGCGCCATGACCTTTATCTTCAACTGCCTGCTGATTGTGCTGCAGATTTTGCTCGTCGGCCGCAAATACGCCAAAGAGCATGCCCTCATCATCTTTTTGCAGATCCCGGTGTCAGTGCTCATGGCCGCTGCCATCGATCTTGGCATGAACACCATCGCGCCGCTGCTGCCCCCTGAGCCTTGGTATGCCGTCAAAATCGGCATGGTGCTGGCAGGCTCGGTGATCCTGGCCATTGGTGTCTGCCTGCAGGTGTGCGCTGATGTGGCCATGATCTCAGGCGAGGCCTTTGTCAAAGCCATTTCAGTCAAGTTCAACAAGGAATTTGGCCTCGTCAAGACCATTAACGACATCAGCCTGGTGGTGTGCGCGGTGATCATTTCCCTGTGCTGCACCGGCTTTACCAAAATT
>JADINH010000036.1 GCA_017694225.1 Candidatus Avisuccinivibrio stercorigallinarum | reverse complement strand
AGGCCTTTAATTGATTGAAGACCTTGTCCTCAGCCTTGGCACGCACGGCACAGGTGATGAGCACGATGATGTCAGCCCCTTTTGGTTCAGCCTGCTCGGCATAACCTGAGGCGCTTAACAGATCACGGATTCTGTCGGCATCGTAGACATTCATCTGGCAGCCCCAGACTGCAGTGTAGAAAGTTCCCTGCTGCATCAGCGGGCCGGCATTTAGCTTAATGGTGTTGATGGCTGTAGTTTCTGTCATGTCCTGCTCGTTGCTTTTCTGTATTAAAACCGTTGTTTGTAAAGTTGTAGTCAGCATCCTGCAAAAATTTGGCGGGATCGTAGCATAAGAACTGCTTTTCTGCGCCGTATTTTCCTGCAGAGGCGCTGCAAATTCTCTGCACCGGCAGGCAGAGCCGGCACGCAGGCCGGATGCCGCACTCGCACCTCTGACCTCAAGCTCTGCTGCTGTTTTCGGCAAATGACTGCCAGGTAAGAGCGGTGATGATGCAGCTCCCGGCTGTCTCCTGGCTCTGTCAGACTGCACAATCAGCAGTCCTGATGGCAAATCCAAAGGCCGTTTTGTATTAAAGACCAGGCCTTATTGACGGCGGTGCACAGGCAATAAGGCCTTTTAAGGCACTTTAAGGCTTGTCAAGCTGCGGATCAACGCCGATGCACTGTTCAAAAATCTGCTCCATCAGGCCGTACTTACCCTGAAAGGATGCAATGGAGGCCTCGATCATCTGCTCGGGCTTGATGGGCTGCCAGGACAGGCTCACCCCCAGATTTAAGAGCAGTTCACGGATGAACTCCCGCTGTGCCCGGCCGTTGCCGTCCCGGAAAGGGTGAATGGCATTGATTTCGCTGAAGTACCAGGCGGTTTTCTTGATCAGTTCTTCATGGCTGCAGCCCTTTAAGTACTGCTCACGCTTTAACTGCTTAAACAAATTTGCGGCCTGCGCTTCAATGTACTGTGCCCGGCAGAAGTACAGGCCCTTGGCGATCTCCACCCGGCGCAGCTGCCCTGCCCAGCTGTAGAGATCCTGAAAAATGTAATGGTGGATGCGCTTTAAATGCTCAAGATCAAAGCTGCCCTGCACTGGATTGCGCATCAGCTCTATCAGCCTGGCGCTGGTAAAAATGCGCTCGGCTTTTTTCAAAGCCTCGCCGTCCCTCAGATTGAGCAGGTTTATAAGGACATTGCTGTCCGGATAACAGTAGATGAGATCAGGTTCGGCGTGCAAAGTTCAGGCAGCCTCGGCTTTTTTTAAGTTCTTGACCACGAAGCTGTAAAGCTCAGAAAAAGAGACCCGGCCCTCTGCAAAATCACGCAGCAGCCGCTCTTCATCCGGGGTTAAATAAAGCTGCTCAATGGCCAAAGTAGCTTTAATTTCGTCCAATAACATGCATACCTCAAGTGCTTATTATTACCCTAAAATTATAACAGAGATCACATTTTTGAGCCAGCGAAAAATGCCGCTTTTTGCCCGTTTTTGTGCGCTTTTTGCAAGGCTGCAGGCCTTGAAAAAACAGGCGCTGCGCTCTTACAGCAGGTCACCTCAGCTGCCTTGTCCTGCCGCGCTGTCTTAAAGGTTTGCAGGTGACAGATCTCCTGCCGTTCCTGCTGAAAGCAAAGGACATATTCTGCCAGGTTCTCAGTCTCAGTTTTGGCCTCTGCCTGGCCTGCAGTCCTCCTCTCTGCCGCCGTGGCTGTCCGTGCTGCGGTGCATTTTGTGCATTTGGGGCTGCTGGCTGATATGCAGAGGGCTGCCTGATTTTGTCAGTCCTGGCGCTGCCCTGCTGGTGCTGCGCCGTTTTCTGACGCTAAGGAAGTGCTAATTCTTCTCTGTTATCATGAATGCGGTTTAATGGAAAATATTGACGGTACTGCACATTAATGCAGTAAGTTCACAGCACGGAGGGATTTATGCGCCTTTTTAGTTTTGCACTTGGTGCAGGCATGTGCATGCTTGCAGCTGTATTCAACAGCGCTGCGGCCCATCCTTTCGAGCACTCTTATCCTGCAGAGCATACCTTCAGGGACAGTGTGACCCATCATGCTCCGCGCGGCTTTGATGATCAGATTTTTTTAACCAGCATTGACAGCATCAAGCGTGACGGCCAGGACGATGATCTGGTGCTGCTGCGCGGCCGCCTTACCAAGTACTACGGGGATGAGCTCTATGAATTTACCGATCTTGATGGGGATACCATTGAGGTCAAGCTCGATGATGACGATTACTGGGCCAATATCTACAAAGATCAGCTGATAGACATCGTGGGCAAGCTCGATGTCGACATGTTCTCTATTCTGGTTAAGGTCAAGCGCGCCGCTCCGCTGGAGCCGCCTCCCGGACAGGTCTCAGGCCAGTAATCCGTTCTTAAATTTAAGCGCCGGTGCGTCAGTGCCGGCGCTGCCTTCTGCGTTAATTGTGCACCCACACACCTACGCCGCCTCTGAAGCCGCTCCCGGGGCGGTGATAACGGTATGAGGGCCAGTAGGTGGGCAGATCATAGGGCCGGTAATAGGGATAGACCCGGTAGGGCTGAGATGTCGCCGGGTAGGGCCCGTCACTGATTTCCTGCAGGCGCTTTTGCATGCCCACAGGCTCAGGTGCCTTGGCGGGAGTATCCGGCCACTTGCTTAGCTCGCGGGCTCTTTCGTAGGCGCGCGCGGTGATCTCCTCCCGGTTGTTTTGATCTGCCTTCCCCAGTGCCTCAAAGCTGTGATCCTCAAGGTACTCACCGCTCTTAAGTCCGCCGGTGGTGCTGTCAGCTGCAGCCTCTTGCAGCAGGCCGTCTTCAGCCGCGTAATCCGGCAGGTTTGCGCCCTCAAGATACGGCCCTGAGGTCATGCTCTCCAAAGCCCCCTGCGGCGCCGGAGTATCAGGATAGGGATTGCCGCTGACAAAATCGTAACCAATGGTGTAGTTCTCTGCTACATCTGAGGTGCAGCCAGTGCTGAGCAGCAGGGCTGAGAGAACTGTAAGACATAACTGTGAGGCACGCATCTGATCCTCCCATATTTAAAAGGCAGTGATTTGTTTTGAGTATAAGCAGAGAAAGCTTAGCTGATACTTAGTTGGCTAAAAATGTTCAACAGGGCTGCAAATTTGCCTGCTGCCGGCGCAAAATACGTGCGTTTTAAGGCGCTTTGCAGGTAAAAGCACTGCGGCTTATGCCGAATGCTGGGGATGCTGTGCTGCTCCCTGCAGCGGTGTGCGCAGCCCGTGTTCTTTGTTCTTTGCCTGCTTGTCTCAGGTTTAGGGCTGGCAGGGATGCAGGTGTGCAGGCAAAAGCTGACCAAAGCAGGCCTGGCGGCTTTAAGGATATTTTTCTGTCATGATTTATTGCCTGCTAAAATTTTTGTGCAGGACATGTAAATTTTGGTTGACAGCTGAAGATTTGCCTTTATAATACGTTCTCGTTCTTTACGGCAAAGAGCGCCGGGAGATATAGGTGAGCAGGGCTATAGGGGTATAGCCAAGCGGTAAGGCAACGGGTTTTGATCCCGTCATTGCCCTGGTTCGAATCCAGGTACCCCTGCCATCTAAGAAAAAATTGGGGCATAGCCAAGTGGTAAGGCAGCGGATTCTGATTCCGCCATTTCCAAGGTTCGATCCCTTGTGCCCCAGCCAGCCACCCAGATTTCACTGATCAATCACCTTCAGCTGTTACTTTTGCTGTCAGAACAGTTATCACTCCATCTGCTTTTGTTTGATTTATTTCTTGAAAATCAAAATGTAGTTTTCAGAAAAGTAATATCATGCTTTGTGATGGCAGGTTAGTTTTAATTGTTACTATGCTCAGTTTGAATTATCTGCTTTAATTCATCCTGCTTTTCGATATTGCCAGATTTGCTTAAATAGATTTTTACTAAAGGATGGTTAGGATTAATTTTTATTAATTCTGTCATGGAGATATGCTGTTTTTCTCTGTACAGATCTCTGCCAAATTCGAGATTATCTTTGCGAATTTTATAACCAAATTTAATCGCCTGAAAGCTCTCTCCAACTAATGCGTTGTCTAAGGATCTAATTTGAGAATTAAATGTTTTAATATTGTTGTCTATTGGTAATCCGGTTTGAGTATCAATTTGTGTAAGATCGGCGTGCATTAAGTAATTGTTAATGCTGACTTAGTTTGTTCATTTTCTGCTCACTGATTTTGATCTTTTCTCAAGTGTAATAATTCCTCAGTTTGGGTGTAACGCCTTTTTGTTTTTGATCATTGATCGCGGATCTGCGCGCTGGCAG
>JADINH010000035.1 GCA_017694225.1 Candidatus Avisuccinivibrio stercorigallinarum | reverse complement strand
GACTTAATCCTCACGGCCTCCAACAAATACACTGCCCTGCAGTGGGTGCTGGAGAATTTGGGGCATTACTACCGCGCCGACCGCGTCTATGTGCTGCAGCTTATCGAAAACAGCCTCACCGTAGAGGAGCTGGGTGAATGGGATGCCAGCGGCAAACCCTCTTTCCGCGGCATGCTCACCGGCATGCATATCGACAAGACACCGCTTCTGCGCCGCGCCATCGATACACAGCAGCCGGTGATCTTAGCCCGCCGCGACCGCTCGGTGGTGCTGCAAAATGACAACTCCGCTTACGATTTGTCATCGACTTGGGCTTTTTCAGCCTATCCGTTCATTGCGGTGAAAAACGACTTCAAGGCCGTGCTCTGCATTGATAATCCGCATGCGCAGGAGAACAATTTAGCCCTCGTGGCAGCCCTTAAGGTTTATCTCTTAAACCTTTTGCAGCAGCTCGTGGAGGAGCGCTTTGACGACGAGGGCGGACAGATTTTGGGCGGCAATATTTACGGCCTCAAGGATTTCAACGCACAGCTGCCGCAGCTGACCTCCGAGATTTACACCTCGATGGGCGCCTTTACCATCAGTGTGCCGCAGATGCTGCAGCTGTCGCATGAGTACGGTTATGAGCACTGCTTCCGGCTTTTAAACTTCATCAAGGAGCTTTTGACCCGCTCCTTTGGCAACAGCTTTATCTTCAATGTGCTGGAGCATGAATTTGTGATTTTGGTGCCCAATACCATCAAGGAGATCTTCTTTGACCGGGTCAAAAGGGTGCAGGATGTCATCAATCACAATTATGCAGGCCAGGTCTTTTACGGCGCCACCTGGTCGCGCGGCTCTTTTGTCAGCGAGAATCTGGTCAAAGAGGCAGTAACGCTGATGTTAAGCTCGCTGCCGGGGCTTAACTGCCGGGTACCGGTTCTGCCCGATGAATTGGAGAATTTAAACGCCGGCAGTCCGTCCATGCTCAAGCAGTTTACGGTGCATTTCCAGCCCAAGATAGACATGCATACCGGAACGGTGGTGGGGGCTGAAGCGCTGGTGCGCGGGGTTGCCGATGACGGCTCCATTGTCTCTCCGGGCAGATTTATCGCCAAAATGGAGAAGTCAGGCATGCTGCGCGATTTAGATCTCTTCGTGCTCTCGCGCGTGCTGTGGCAGCAGCAGGAGTGGAAGCACCGCGGCTTCAAAGTGGTGCCGGTGTCGGTCAATTTCTCGCGCTTTACCATGTTCGACAGCGCTACCGCCGGTGCGGTGCTGGCCATTTTGAGCCATTATGAAGAGGAATGCTCCCATGACATTGAAATTGAGCTCACGGAGACGGCCTGCGCGGTGGAGAATGTGACCTTAAACCGCGCCATGATGCCTTTTCGCAACCTGGGGCTGTCCTTTGCGCTTGATGACTTTGGCACGGGATATGCCAATCTGTCGATCTTCTCAAAGGTGCATTTTGACAGCATCAAGCTTGACCGCTCGCTTATCACTGACATCGCGGTCAACAAGGTCTCGCAGTCGCTGCTTGAAAGCATCGTGCGCATCAGCCATGACAGCTCCATGAAAGTGATCGCCGAAGGCGTGGAACATCAGGAGCAGGTGGATGTGCTCTTAAAGAGCGGCTGCTACCTGGCCCAGGGCTTTTTATATGACAGGGCGCTGGAGCCGGATAAATTTGCACAGAAGTACCTGAAAAGAGCATAATAGGTTTTAAGTTTACAAAATTAAAAATAAAAGGGGGTGAGCAGCGTGAAGACTGCAGAGAATAACAACAACGAAAGAAAATTAAGCCTGGAGATGCCGCGCTTTATTGTTGGCATCGGCGCATCCGCAGGCGGTCTGGAGGCATTGCAGCAGTTTTTCCTGGCACTGCCGTCCAACTCAAACCTGGCTTTTGTGATTGTGCAGCATCTCTCGCCGGACTATAAAAGTCTGATGGCGGAGATTTTGGGCAAATACACTCCCATGAAGGTGGTGCAGGCTGAGCATCTGATGCCGGTGGTGTCCAATATGGTCTACCTCATTCCGCCGCGCAAGAACCTCACCATCAAGGCCGGGCATCTGCTGTTAACTGAGGCCGATCACCGCGGCTTTAATCATCCGATTGATGTGTTTTTAAGCTCGCTGGCCGAAGAGGCGCGCGACAAGGCGGTGGGCATTATCTTCTCGGGCACCGGCTCTGACGGCACCAACGGCATCAAGACCATCAAGGAACACGGCGGCATTGTGATGGTGCAAAATCCCAAGAGCGCCAAGTTCGACGGCATGCCGCGCAGTGTGATCAACACGGGCCTGGCCGACTTTATTTTGTCACCGCAGGAGCTGGCTGAGGAACTGTTGAACCTGGCCAAATACCATCACAGCACGCTGCCCAAGGGTCTGCCTGAAAGCGCGGACATGGAAATCTTAAACCGCATCTACGCCATCTTAAAGAGCGTCAGCGGCATAGATTTTACCTATTACAAGAAAAATACCGTGCTGCGGCGCATTGAAAGGCGCATGGTGGTGACCAAGAGCCCGACCATGGAGGAGTTTGCCAATCTGCTGGAGCAGAACACCGCCGAAGCCGAGCTTTTGATGAAGGACATCTTAATCGGCGTGACCCGCTTCTTCCGCGACAGTGAGTTCTTTGAGAAGTTAAAGACCACGGCACTGTCCAAGATTTTGGAGCACGGCGACCGCTCCGAGCCGGTGCGCATCTGGTCGGCCGGCTGCTCCACCGGTGAGGAGGCCTATTCCATCGCCATTTTGCTCAAGGAGCTGATGGAGGAGAAGAACATCAAGCGCGAGATTAAGATCTTCGCCACCGACATTGACACCCAGGCCATTGAAAAGGCCAGCAAGGGCGTGTTCCCCGAGAGCATCTCTGAGGACATCACCCCGGAGCGCCTGGGCAAATACTTCTCGGAGAAGAACGATCAGTACTCGGTGTCAAAAGACATCCGCAAGATGATCATCTTTGCCCCGCACAATATGTTCTCTGATCCTCCTTTTGGCAAGCTTGACCTCATCTGCTGCCGCAATGTGCTGATTTATTTCCAGCCGGTGCTGCAGAAGGCGGTCTTTGCCATCTTCCACACTGCGCTCAAAAACGGCGGTTATCTCTTCCTGGGCAAGAGCGAGACGGCCTCAGAGTACAGTTCTGTGTTCAAACCCATCGCCACCGTGGAGAAGATTTACGTGCATCAGTCAGACGGCAAGGCCGATAATCTGCAGCCGCCGGTGTTTACTGTTCCCAATATCCTGCCCCAGGTGCAGATCAGCGGGGTAGGCACCACGCAGTCTGAAAAACAGCAGAAGCTTGAGGACATGTACGTACATTTCCTGGAGCGCTATCTGCCGGCCTCGGTGGTGGTCAATGCCAACAATGACATCATTCATTTCTTTGGCAACAGCACCGACTATGTCAACATCGTGCCGGGCAAGGCCACCTTCAATCTGTTCTCGCTTATCAACAAGGATCTGAACCTGATTGCCTCCACCGCAGTCAACCGCTGCCGCACCGAGTTCAAGCCGGTGACCTATACCGGCATCACCGTGGATACTCCGGCCGGCCGCCGGGTGATTGATCTCTCAGTGCAGCCCATCAATGCGCAGGGGGACAATGACAATGCACTGATAGCCGTGATCTTTGTGGAGCACAAGACGGTTAAATTTGAAGGCAGCACCGAAAAATACGACATCAACCACACCGCGGCGCAGCGCATTACCGATCTGGAGCATGAGCTGCAGGACAGCAAGAGCGAGCTGCGTTCGACCATCGGTGAGCTTGAGACCGTAAATGAGGAACTGCAGGCGGCCAATGAGGAGCTGCTTACCGCCAATGAAGAGCTGCAGAGCTCCAATGAAGAGCTGCAGTCGGTCAACGAAGAGCTCTACACCGTGAACTCGGAGTATCAGCAGAAGCTCGACGAGCTGACCATGATGGACAACGATCTGTCAAACTTCCTGTCCTCGACCCTGATTGGCATTCTGTTTGTGGACAGCAAGCTCAACATCCGCAAGTTTACTGAGTATGTGGGCCGTGAGTTCCAGCTGGTGCCGCAGGACGTGGGGCGCTCGCTGCAGATCTTTGCCCATTCCTTCCCCGAGGAGGACATCATTGCCGATGCCAAGGATGTGCTCAAGAACCTGGCGCCAATCGACCGTGAGGTCAAAGGCATTAATGAGCGCTTTTACACCATGCGCATCGCGCCGTACCGCACCATGGAGAACAATATCCGCGGCCTGGTGATCACCATCATCGACTCGCTGCACCGCACCGCTGAAACCAATCAGGGCACGGCAGCGCAGTCTGAGCAGGGTAAAAACGGCACCGGAAACGGCAGCAGCACGCTGCAAAAGAGCTAAAGAAAAAGAGCTGAAAATCCCGCCAAAACAGCGGGATTTTTAATTATGGGGTCTAGTCCCACTGCAGCACCGGCATAGCGCGGCATTCGGGTTTTTCAAGCAGCTTGTCCGAGGGCCTGACCAAAAAGCCCTGGGAGGCAAAAGTCAGCATTTCATAGTCATTGATGCTGTCGCCGTAGGCGCAGGAATGGTCATTGCTAAGGTCAAGCTTGTCAAGCAGCGCCTTGATGCGCGTCACCTTCTGCCCCTGATAGGGCACCAGGCCTGCAAGCTTTCCGGTCACCCGGCCGTCTTCGTCATACTCAAGCGGCGCGGCGGCGGTATATTTGACCCCCAGCGCTGCGGCGATCGGCTCAATTAAACAGTCGATGGTGGAGCTTACGATCATCACCACGGCGCCTTGCTGCTGTTGTTTTTTAATCTCGGCAATGCCGCCTTTGCGGATATTATCAATGAGGCCGCCTTCAGTTAAGGTGCCGGCGATCAGCCGGTCGCGCTCGTCTTTGGACATGCCGATAAAGGGTTTGATGATGTAGTAGACAAAGTCTTCAATGCGCAGCTCCCCTTTGGCATAGCGCAGGTGGAAGTCCTGCAGGGGCTCTAAAAACTTCTCATCTATCACTTTCTGCTTTAACAGATAAGCGGTCAGAAAATTGTTGCTGTCACCCTTGAGCAGAGTGCCGTCCATGTCAAAGTAGGCTGCGTGCATGTTATATCCTTGTAATTTTACTTAGTCTAAAGATCAAAGTCGTGCGCTCCGTCCTCAAGCACCCGCGGATTAATGGGCCTTAAGGCCAGCTTTTCTGAAGCCTCGCCGCGCAAGATGCGCAGCAGGCGGCGCATTTCTTCATTCGGGGCGCTGTAGCGGTAGCGCCAGTTGATGTAATCGTCCCCTTCGCTCTGCGTCACCTTGCTGATGGTGGCAAAGCCAAGCTGCAAAAGCAGGGCGCCAAAATGGCGGCGCTGCGGGGGCAGCTCGATGCACTCAAGATAGAGGGCATCCTGTCCGTCCTTGTCAAACAGCCACTCCAGGCTGGGCTCCTCTTCGGTGAGCAGCTGGCGCAGAAAGGAGTAATCGCCGCGGGCCTGATAGGGCAGCAGCACGCCTTCGTTGTCGAGGGCGGCATTAAGCGAGGACGGGCAGATAAGCCGGATGCAGTTGTCTGAAAAACAGTAGCCGCCGTAGCAGGCATCAAGGGCGTCCAAAAGCTCCTGCACGGTCAGTCCGCAGCGCGGGGCGCAGCGGCTTAATGACTTGGCAAAATACTTCCTGACCTCGTCCCTGGTAAAGCCAAAGAGCTGTTCACAGCAGGGGTGGCAGGAGATGTCCTTGACCGCAGGCAGCCCCTCGGAGTAAAGCGAGGAGAGCTCAAATTTGATGTGGCCGGTTAAAAGGCAGAAAGAAGCATTTGGCCCGGCCTGTTTGACTGCGTTTAAGGTATCAAGGTACAAGGCCACAGCTTCATCGCGCTCCTTTGGGGAGAGGCGGCTGAAGCATAAAAAGGGCACATCGTAATTGTCGATAATGACCGCCACCGGCTGTTTGTGTTTTTCCGCCACCGCCTTCAAGAGCTCGGCAAAATAGGTTTTGGGGTTTTGATAGCTCACCTGATGGCGGTTGATGTGATGCTCCCACAGCTGCATCTGCATCAGTTCAATCAAATGCTCACGAAAGGCCTGGGCGCTGTCAAAGGTGGCTTTGCTAAGACTGAGGCGCACCACCGGCTGCAGCACGATTTCCTGGCGCTGGGCGCGCTCGCTGATGTCATCGGCAATTAAAGTATCCTGCATCAGCAGGGCCTCAATGGCCTCCACCCCCAGGGTCAGGCCGAAGCCTCGCGGTCTTATCACCATGAAAATGTTGGGTGCATACAGCCGCGGCTCAGTCTGCAGACAGGAAATAAAGGAGATGAGCCCGTCACTTTTATCGACATAGAGGTGATTGCTCAAGACAAATTCATGCAGTTTTGACGACAGCGCCGAGAGTGTTTCCATGGCCAAAAATCTTTTAACTTCCTGGGGCTATGATAGCAGAGCAGGGCCCTGCCATAAAGGGCAGGGGAAGGCTCCGGCCTTCAGTAAAGCTTGGGCACATCCTGAAAGCTGGTGGTATAGGCAGGCGAGAGCAGGCGCTTGTCGCAAAAGCGTTTGTCCTGCGCAAGCTGCCCCTGCGCCCCGATATAGAGCGTGTGCCGCGAGCCGCTGCGGGCGGCCTTGTCAAGCAGCGCCATCAGCGCCTGTGAGCGTTTGATGTCCTCATCTGACTGCTCGGAGATGAAGAGATCGCCCTGATGGCGGCGGCTGGGGCTTAAATCCGAGAGGATCACCCCGGCCTTGGCGTAATGGTGATGGGGCTGGTAGCACTTGTCCAGCAGCAGATTGACCGCAGCCATAAACACCCGGCTGTCGGCGCTGGGGGCATCGAGGGCCAGGCTCCTTGCCGCGGCGTATTTGGGCTCTGAGCCAAAAAAGCTGGTGCGGATCTGTATGGTCACCAGGCGCGCAAACAGCCCAAGCTCGCGCAGGCGCTTGCCGGCCATGGCCGCGAAATTGCACAAGGCCTCGGACAGTCCGTCCTTGTCGGTGACACGCTCGCGAAAGGAGCGGCTCCACATGATCTGCTGCTGTTGATGGGTGTCTTCAAGCTCCTTGATTTCATCAAAGCCGTTAAGCTCGCGCACGGTGTTCCAGAGCATGATGGAGTAGCGCCGCCGCAAGGCAGCACCGTCGGCTGCGGCAAGCTGCGCAATAGTGCGGTAACCTTCAGCGCGCAGCTTTTCATTAAGCCGCCTGCCGATGCCCCAGATCTCGTCGATTTCATAAAGCTGCAGAATGCGCTCGCGCTCATAGCGCTCAAGCAGGGAGAACACCCCGCCGGTACAGGCGTTTTTCTTGGCGTGATGGCTGGCGATTTTAGCGAGGGTCTTGCTTGCTGCAATGCCGATGCTCACCGGCACGCCCACATAGCGCTCCACGGTCTTTTTGATGCGGCAGGCGGTGGAATAGGCGGCCTTGGCGGTCACCTCGCGCAGCACCACAAAGGCCTCGTCCACCGAATAGACCATCACCTCAGGGGAGATCTCGTCTAAAAGGCGCATGATGCGGTTTGAGATATCAAGGTAGAGATTGAAGTTTGAGGAAAAGCACACGATGTGGTGGCGGGCGATTTCGTCTTTGATTTTAAATACCGGCACGCCCATCTTGATCCCCAGGGCCTTGACCTCAGCAGAGCGGGCGACTACGCAGCCGTCGTTGTTGGACAGCACCACCACCGGGCGGCCTTCCAGATCCGGCCTGAAGATGCGCTCACAGGAGACAAAGAAGTTGTTGCAGTCCATCAAAAGATAAACCTTGGGGAGGAGTTCTTCGTCAGCGGCGGACATGCTTTAAAACCTTGGGTGGAATGCGGAGATTTGGGCGGGAGC
>JADINH010000001.1 GCA_017694225.1 Candidatus Avisuccinivibrio stercorigallinarum | reverse complement strand
CTTCTTGGCGGTCTGGAACATATCACGCACACGTGAGGCGCCCACACCGACGAACATTTCCACGAAGTCGGAGCCGGAAATGGAGAAGAACGGCACCTTGGCCTCGCCGGCGATGGCGCGGGCCAGCAGGGTCTTGCCGGTGCCCGGAGGGCCTACCATCAGCACGCCGCGCGGAATGCGGCCGCCAAGCTTGGAGTACTTGGTCGGATCGCGCAGGAAGTCCACGAGCTCCTCCACATCCTCCTTGGCCTCATCACAGCCGGCCACGTCAGCAAAGGTGGTCTTGACCTGATTTTCGCTCAGCAGCTTGGCCTTGCTCTTGCCAAAAGTCAGCGGATTGCCCTTGCCCGAGCCCTGCATCTGGCGCATAAAGAAGATCCACACGCCAATGAGCAAGATCATAGGGAACCAGGACACCAGGATGGACATCAGCATGGAAGGCTCTTCCGGGCGGGTGCCGGAAGTTCTGACATTGTGTGCCAGAAGGCTGTCCAAAATGGCGCTGTCATGAATAGGCATCACGGTGACAAACTGTTCACCCTGCCTCGTTATGCCGGAAATGACCTGGCCGTCAAAAACCACTTCGGACACCTCATTTTGCTGCACCTGCTGCACAAAGGTGGTGTAGTCCATGGTCCGGCCAGACGTTTCTTTAGTGCTGAAGCTCTCAAACAGTGACATCAACACCACTGCGATCACCAGCCACAATATAAGGTTCTTTGCCATTACCTTTCCTGTATGTTTACCTAAAACCTGTAATACTTATCTTAAACTCTGCCGGTATAAGTTCCGGCTTTTTTGCAGTTCAAAGTTCTGCCGCCTGCACCGGCTCCTGATCTTCAGCCCCCGGGGCGATTCCGTTTAAGGGATGGCCCTTAAAGCCCTGCGCCACCATATAGACCTCAGGCGATCTGTCACGCGAGGCCTCAGGCTTTCTGACCTTGACGGACTTAAAGTCCCGGCGCAGCTCTGCCAGATACTCCTGCGAGCCCTGGCCGGTGAAGACCTTGACCACAAAGGAGCCGCCCACTTTCAGCACGCGCCTTGCCATATCAAGGGCCAGCTCAGAGAGCAGCATGGCCCGGGGCTGATCGATGGCCTTGGTGCCGGACATATTCGGCGCCATATCAGAGAGCACCACATCAGCGCCACCGCCAATCATGGCATAGAGCTGATTGAAGACGCTTTCCTCCCGGAAATCGCCCTGTAAAAAAGTTACCCCGCGGATCGGGCGGATGGGCAGGATGTCACAGGCGATGACTGCGCCCTGCTCCCCGGCGCACTTTAAGGCAAATTCAGACCAGCCGCCTGGTGCGGCGCCCAAATCCACCACTTTAAAACCGGGCTTGATTAACTTGTCACGCTGCTGCAGCTCTTCAAGCTTAAAGCTCGCGCGCGATCTCAGGCCGCGCTTGTGCGCTTCTTTGACGAAAGGATCAGAGAAGTGCTCCTGCAGCCAGCGGGTTTGACTTGCGGTTCTTTTCTTTGCGGGCATGCCCGTTTAATTCCTTAGACCTTATTTTATATCTTGTTGCTAATGCTCTAAGTCTGCTGTTGCAAATGACTTTGCTGACATTATACCTGAGCGCAGATGCTATAATAGCCAAATCTCACGGACCTAACGGTATTTCTGCAATTTTTTAACCAAATTCGAGGGAAAAGGACACTTTATATGCCGCTAAATTCTCGTCAGCGCCAGTTTTTGAAAGGTGAAGCCCACAGCTTAAATCCGGTCGTGCTCCTCGGCAATGACGGCATTACTGAAGGCGTGTTAAAGGAGCTTGACAGCTCGCTGGAGCATCATGAGCTCTTAAAGGTGCGCGTCAACGCGGGCGACAGCCGCAAAGAACAGGCTCAGGAATTAGCTGACGCCGTCGGCGCCGAGCTGGTGCAGGTCATCGGCCGCATCGCCGTGCTCTTCAGACAAAGAAAGCAGGACAGCCGTTTTGTGCTGCCCCGTTAATTAACCGGCCTGGGATTACAGGCTGACTTTGAGATCTGTTTTTACAGATTATTTAAGAGCTCCTGCGGGAGCTCTTTTTCATCCCGCTGCAGCCGCGCTGCAGGACAAATTCAGATAACTTGCAGCACAAGCCGTCAGGGCAGGCAGCCCCTGCCGTTACACAATTCGTAAAAATTACAAAAAGTGTAATCTGTAAAACTGTAACGCCGGCTGCCTGAGGGCTGCGCTTAAATTCCGGGGAAGGAGCTTACGCTCTGTACTTTGATGTCCGGAAAGTGCTCCACTATCTGCACCTTAAAGTCCGGAAAGCTGTTTACCACCTGCCATTTGCCGCACTTGTCCGGAAAGTGCTCGACAAACTGCACTTTAAGATCGGGAAAGGAATTTACCATCTGCACCTTGAGATCCGGAAAGCTTTCGACAAACTGCACCTTGCCGTAGAGCTTAATACCGTTGAAGGTGCAGTCAGAGCCCACTTTGCCCGCCTGCGCCGGGGCGCAGGTCAGAAGAGCAGCCGCCGCAGCGGCGCCCAGCACAGCGTGAATTGATGAAAACTGCAGCATATTGTCCTCCCAAAAACTTTAAAGCCTGCAGCACGGTGCGTGCTGCAGGCTCTGAACCTTAATTGATGTACTCAACCTTGACGATTTCGTAGGTCACCTGTCCCTTGGGGATGTTGATGGTGACTTCGTCCTCTTCGACCTTGCCGAGGAAGCCCTTGGCGATCGGAGTGCGGTAGGAGATGAGATTGGCCTTGATGTCAGCCTCGTCCTCACCCACGATCTTATAGGTGATCTCCTCATCGGTGTCCACGTTGAGCACGGTCACAGTGCTGCCGAAGACTACCTTCAAGGGGACATTGCCCTGCGGCTTTAACTTGGTGACATCAATGATATTGGCAGAGGCAAGCTTGGCCTCGATATCCTTGATGCGGGCCTCGCACAGACCCTGCTCTTCCTTGGCTGCATCGTATTCAGCATTTTCACTTAAATCGCCGTGGCTTCTGGCCTCAGCAATGGCGGCCACAATGCGCGGACGCTCAACAGTCTTTAAACGCTCTAGTTCTTTGCGCAGCAGCTGCTCGCCGCGCGGAGTCATCGGAGTCTGATCCATAATTCACTAAACCTATTTCTGTTTTTGTTTGGACAATAAAAAGAAAACGCCTAGTTGCCTTAGGCGCCTCAAAAAAATAAAACCTCATTGAGCTGAACTTTATCTCAGCTTTTAAAGCATCTTACCACATTTAGCCCGCCCTGCATGCCCCTGCACCCACAGAGGGCCAAAAGCTTGACGCAGCTCAAACTGCATACGAAAGATCAAGGTCTGCAAGCACGCTCTCCCCGGCAGCCTTAAGCTCGGGCAGCAGATCGCACTCGCAGACGCACTGCAGCACCTCGTGCGGTGCTCTGCACAGCCTGTACTGCGAGCAGTAATCCTCCAGGCGGGTAAACAAGGTGCTGTGGCAGACAAAATTTCCGGCCGCGGTCTGATAAATAACGAGCTCATAAAAACAGCCGCAGATGGAGCCAATGCGCCTTTGGTAGTTGTCAAGCCGGCACAGCGGCTTGCCAATAAAAGACACATCAGGCACCGTGCCGTCATTGTGCAGGATCTGCTGTTTAAAGCCTGCAGCCAAAAGACCTTTTAATTTGTGCTCAGCCACCGGCTCCTCTGCCAGGTTTTCTGTCAGCACCAATGAGCAGACTTCAGCTATCTTCTCTTTGCCAACTTTCCCCACCGTCAGCTTTAAGGGCAGCGCATTTTTCTGGCGCAGATCTTTGAGCTCTTCTATCAGCTCAGCATCTGAAAATTCACTGCAGCTGACCGCAAAGGGCTCGTCAACGCCGTGCCGGTCAGCCCACTCAGCTTCCTCATCCTTATGCGCATCCAGAGTACACAGCGCTCTGCTCGTTACCTGCATGATGCTCTCCTGCTGCTGCGGCTTGAACTTTACCGTAGTGCTGCACATGCAGGCTGCAATGATCTTTTTTTCCTCATACTCTGAAATCTGCTCAGGATCCAAGGCCTCAAAACTGCTGGAAACAGAAATGACGCACTCATCTTTAAGAAAGTCCTGCTGCCTGGCTTTACCAGTCTTTACACTCATCTCTTTAAACCTCTCTTTGCTCTGCTGCCTGCCCCTGACCTGCAGCTTACAAAAGCTGCCTGAACAGCCTTAATACCGCCACTTAGCTCCCTGGCTCAGGGTACGATATAGGTTTGAAGCAGAGAAAGCCATTCTTGCTCATCGGCCTCAAACTCTGGCAGCAGATCACAGTCACGCACGCAGGAGAGCACCTCCTCTCGGCTGCGGCACACCCGGCTTTGGCGGAACTTCCCGCCCAAACGGTTTTCTGCGGTGCAGTAACAGACGAAGAGATCTGATATGGTAGAGTAGACCACCAGCTTATACCAGATACCGCTGATGCCGCGCGAGCGTCTGTTGTAGTTGCAAAGCCAGCCAAGCTCTCTGCCCCAAAATACCGGATCAGGCTCTGCTCCTTCCGTCTCCAGGCGCAGCTGTGCAAAACCCATTTCCTGAAAAGCTTTGCGCCTGTCAGGATTGACCACCACATCCAGCACATTCTTAAGCTTAATGCCGCATACCTGAGCCACATCCTCAAGCTTTATTAAAGAACCGTCAAGGCAGGGCGGGACTGCAGCGCGCATTTGCTCCAGGGCAGTGATCACATCATAAGTCTCGAAGTACAAATAACCATCAACATCAAAGTCAAACTCCCCGATGCTCTCTGCCCACTCCACCTCAAGCTTTTTATGTGCATTAATGATGCATACCAGGCTCACGGTAAGCTGAATGTCGTCAGCTCCCAAATCACCCAGCATCTCAATACTTGGGATCTCTGTCGTCAGGTTGCACCTGCAGGCTCCCAGGATATCCCTGCGGCCAAGGAACTTCAGCTGTTTTGAGCTCAGCGGCTCAAATTCCCGCGACACATTCTCCTCATTGACAGCTGCCAGATGAGCTGCGAGATTATACTGAATACGGACAGCTTTATCGTATTTGTAATTAGATGACCTTCCCATTTGTATCCATACTGCCTCAGCTCCGGATTTCAGGCACCTGCGCCCGATTGAACATATGCATCAACACCGTCACCTGCTGTGCCGCTGATGTCACTGCCGCTTTTACCATCGTCACTGCCGCCCCTGCTGCAGTGGCGGAAAAGATACAGCCAGATGCCCGCAGTCACCACGGTCAGCAGCAAGGCTGCGAAACTTACCACCGCAAAGAACAGCACCTCATTTAAATTTGCCGCCGCCAGACACTGCTGCAGGCTCAAAACCAAAAGCCACGCCGAGCCGACGGTCACCCCGCGCCGATAAGCCAGCAGCACACCCGCCCGGCAAACATCAGCAGGGCAAAGCAAAAAAGCAGCACCGCCTTTCTGCCATCTTTGCGGGTCAAAACCAAAGCTGGCAGGGCCGCGGCGGCTGCAATCAGCGCAGGCAGACACAAGAGGGCTCCGGCCACTGCGTTAAGCGAGATCTCAGAGCGTGCCAGCCAGTACTCTATCCCGGAGCACACCGACAAAAAAGTCAGGGAAAACCAGACACATCCGCTCATAACCAAGGTCATGAGCACGCCGCCGCTGCTGCGAAAACGCTCAAAGCGCTTTCAGATAAAGCCTGAAGGCCTTCAAGGTCACCGGCTGCGGCTTAAAGCCGCTGTCAAAGAGCGACAGCACCATCAGCAAAAGCATCAGGCACAGGACATAGGCGCAGACAAAGGTCAAAGTACTGCTCATTAAAGCCTCCAGCAATACAGCACTAAACAAGACTTAAAGTTACAGTTTATGCTTTAAGCTTGACATCCACCCCTGAATAAATTCAGGGGATTCCTGAATCTATTTTTGAGGTTCCTCAGCGGCAGATGGGTTAGACCTTCCGCTTTGGTGGTTCCGACTGCAAGTCAGTTCTGGCCCCTGTTGCCGGGGG
>JADINH010000034.1 GCA_017694225.1 Candidatus Avisuccinivibrio stercorigallinarum | reverse complement strand
CTACTGAGGAGTGGCAGACGGTTTATTCTGCGCATTTGTATGACTGTTATGGCACACAGTATGATCCCAGCTTTACGTTTTATCAATATGGAGGAAGCAGCGCAAACAAGGGACCATTAGCTGAGGACGGGGTGTTCAACGTCGGTTACAGCATTAAATCAGAGGTTTATTTTAAGGGGGAGCACGTCTCAGAGGTGCTTGCAGACTCAGGGCTTTCAGGCATCCCCATAGACGGCTGGGAAGTATATGACGTCGATGAAGCTGGAAATCCGACAGAGACGCTTCTTGATCTGTCGCATCTGGAGCTGGAGCGCTCGATGATGAGCCATCAGGCCTACCGCAATTACACCTTCTTCATGGAAGCAGAGCTCGCCCTGCTGCAGGATCTGGGCTATCAGCTTGATCGCCGCAATTTTTACGGTTACTCCGTCTATGGCGATAATCAGACCCTGGTAAACGAGCATCCGTTCTTTGAGCGCAATGCAGACGGCACGGCTTATCTTGCGGGGGCGGCCAATACCACTACGCTTGGCACCGGTCTGCACGTTTACGGCAAACACAATCAGATCACACAGGCCGCGCCGCTGCTTGCCTGCGGCACGGCCGCTGTGGGCATCCGGGTGGACGGCACGGACAATCACATCATCATTCCTGAGAGTACGGAGATCCATGCTGACGGCAGTTACGGCACCGGTATTTTATTTGCCTACGGCATGGAGCATGAACTGCAGCTTGACGGCACGGTTACGGCGCTCGGGCAGGACGGTGTGGCGCTGCGCTTTGATTTTGGGCACAATCTGCTCAGTGATAAGCCGGAGGATGGCGGCGGATACCGCGGCTCTTATATCTGGCAGCATTATTATGCTGAAGATACGCTCTTTAAAGAAGACGGCGCGGTAAACAATTTTGACACTGAAACCGGCTTTGATCTCAATCTGCACGGCCCGCTGGCTGACAAAGTCACCATCAGCGGCAGTATCGCCGGAAAGCAGGCTGCCATCTATATCTCGGAAAATGCACTGGTAGGCGGGATTAACTTCACTTCAGGGGCTGCGGTGTCTGGCGATATCATCTCGCTTTGGGATCCAGAAAATCCCCTGATTGATCAGTATGTGCAGGATCACCGGGATGATTTTGATCTTTACACCAAGCTCAATTTCGGCGCTGCAGCCGATACAGCTTCAGCGGCGGCAGATGATGATTTTTCCATGACGCTTTGGGGCTCCATCAAGGGCTATGAGAGCCTGCAGACCCGCCTGCTTGGCGGTGCGCTGACCGTGAGCGGGTACATTGATGCTTATTCGCTTGAAAATGACGGCGCTCTTACGGTGCTCTCTCAGGATGATGACGGTTACAGCATCAGGCTGCAGCAGGCTCTGACGCTGGCCGCAGACTCTGCGCTGAACCTTGCTTTTGATACCGAAAGCACCACGCTGAAGGTTAAGGCGCAGGATATTGCCCTTGACGGCACATTGGGTCTGACGGCGCTGCCTGATTTCTATCAGAACAATCAAAGCCTTGAGGTTGCAGTAAGCTTTGACGGCGCTGCGGTAAACGGCAGTTTTGCTGACTTTATGGTGCAGAGCCTTAACTCTCCGGTGCTGGATTTTGCACTGCAAAGTCCAGATAACTTGCAAAGCGGCGTATTTGAGATCACCGCCTCACGCTCACAGGATGCCTATGCGCAGTTTGCCGATGACAAGACTTCAAGTGAGACCGGCTATGCCCTGTATGCGCTGGCGGACGCTGCTGCCCCAGGCTGCAGTGAGTTGTTTGCCGTGCTCGATTTTTCAGATGGCAGCACCATCGGCAGGGCGCTGCACAGCTTAAGTCCTGAGGCCTACGATGAGGCTGTGTTTGCCTCCCTGCAGGACAAATTAAGCCTTGGGCGCCGGATCTTTGAGCGCCAGCTGAGCCGCTTTGATTTCAGGGAAAGCGGCTCTTATGCCTATGCAGAAGTTTATGGCTCTGAGCTTAATACCGGGCGCTCTGATTTTAAGCTTGAGAGCTCCGGGGCAGGCATCATCGCCGGGGTGGATTTCAAGCAGAGCAGGGCGCTGACGCTCGGCCTTGATTTAAGCTTAAGTGCGCTTGATGCTGACTTAAACGGCGTGCACAGCGCTCAGTATGAGGAAACCTCAGCCCTGGCCGGCTTTAATCTGCTCTACCGCCCGGAGGCTGCGGGCTTTTACCTGGCCTCCTCTGTACATGCCGGCATGCTGCAGGGCAAAATGAAGCGCAGCCTGCAGGCTGGCACCTTTTACTCCAAGGCAAGCGCAGACTGGTGTGCCTTTACCGGCAGCGCTCAGTTAGGCGGCTATAACTTCAATCTGAAGACCACCGACAGTGAGTTTAATCTCGGGCCCTTTGTCCTGCTGCAGTACGCCGCGGAAAACCGCCCTTACCTTACTGAAAGCGGCAGCGCCGCTTTAAAGCTTGAGGATGGCTGGTATGACAGCCTGCCTGTGACTGCCGGTCTGTCCCTTGCTGTCCGCACTTTAACGGATGAGGAGGTGGCGCTAACCCTCAGTGTCAGGGGCGGTTATTACCATGAGCTTTTGGACCGTACAGACAGCACCACAGCCGCCTTTAAAGGCAGCAGTTACACTTTTGCATCCTCAAGCACCCGTCCTGATTGGGAGGGACTTATCGGAGAGCTGTCTGTTGGAGCGGTGTTTCCAGGCGGCTTCAGCGCTTCGCTCAACTTGTCAGCGCAGGGCTTTTTGGATGACGCGCACAGCGTGGGCGCCGGACTTGAGCTTGCATACCGATTTTAATTTGAATTTAGGTGCACATAAATATCAACAAAATAGAGGAAGAGAACACAAATGGCTAAACCTGGCAAAAGCGGCATCCGCCGCATCCTTGATGCCTACAAATATTCAAAGCAGGGCCTGAAGGCCGGTTTAAAACATGAAGCTGCGCTGCGTCAGGAACTGGTTCTGGCAGTGCCGCTGACCATCATTGCTTTCTTTGTGGCTGCATCAGCCGCTGAGCTGGCGCTGCTGGTGCTGATGCCCTGGCTGACCTTCTGCGCGGAGATCTTAAACTCAGCCATTGAGGCCGTGGTTGACCGCATCGGCGATGAATATCACGAGTTGTCCGGCCGCGCCAAGGACTTGGGTTCTGCCTGCGTGCTCATTATGCTTACCCTGACTGCCTTTGTGTGGATCGTGATTTTGGGCTGCCGCTTTGGGCTGTGGAGTTTTTAATGGCTGATGATATCTTCTACATGCGCCTTGCCATGGCGCAGGCCCGCCTGGCGGCCTCGTTAAACGAGATCCCGGTGGGCGCGGTGATCGTGGACAGTGAGGGCGCGGTGATAGCGCAGGGCTGCAACCGCACCTTAACCAATAACGATCCTTCGGCGCATGCCGAGATGCTGGCGCTGCGCCAGGCCGGAAAGCTGCTCTCGCGCTACCGCCTTAACGATCTCACTTTGTATGTCACGTTAGAGCCCTGCATCATGTGCGTAGGGGCGCTTATTCACTCGCGCGTCAAGCGGGTGGTCTTCGGGGCCTATGACGGCAAGACCGGAGCCTGCGGCTCGATGTTCAATCTGCTGTGTGACAAGCGCCACAATCACCGCATTGAAGTAGAAGGCGGAGTGCTGTACTCTGAGTGCGCGGCGATGCTGCAGAGCTTTTTCCGGGAGCGGCGCAAGCTCTTAAAGCAGAAAAAGCCAAGCCCCAGCGCGCAGAGTGTGCTCAAGCAGAAGGGCTGAGGCTTAAAGCGCGTGCTTTTAATTTGATGTGGTATCGAATATACTTGTCTTAACGAAAGAAATTTTAGTACCAAACAACGGAGTTTCCTATGCAGGATTTTTTAACTACAGCTGAGGCATCTGCGCTTTTGCATAAAACGGCGCAGTCTGTCAGAACCATGATCCGCACAGGTGAGCTCCCTGCACAGCGCGCCGGCCGGACATGGCTCATCAAGGCCGCCGACTTCAAGAAGTTCTATGAACAGAGCTGCGGCTCATTCTCAGCGCTGACGCCGTCTGCTGATGACGCTTCATGCAAAGAGGTGCCGGCAAACGACGGCAGCCGGAAAAAACCGGTTGCTCTGTCTTTCTTTTCCGGTGCCATGGGCTTGGATCTGGGACTGGAAAAGGCCGGCTTTGACATAAAGCTGGCCTGTGAAGTTGACAAAACCTGCCAGAAAACCATCAGGGCAAACCGTCCGGATCTGCCGCTTATCGGTGATATCCGCTCCTATACCAAAGACGATATCCTCAGGCTGTCTGGTGTTTGCGGTGATATTGATTTAATCGCCGGCGGACCGCCCTGCCAGGCTTTTTCCACCGCAGGCGCGCGGCGCGGCTTTGAAGATGAAAGAGGCAATGTTTTCCTGGTATTCATTGACCTGCTCAAGGAGCTGAATCCCAGGTACATCGTTATTGAAAATGTGCGCGGCCTGCTCTCCGCACCGCTCAAGCACACCCCTCATGCGGCACGCGATGAAGGCTGGGTTGAGGGCATTCTGGGAAAGCCCGGCGGAGCGCTGTTATATATCATTGAAAGGCTCAGGGGTGCGGGCTATTCCGTAAGCTTTAATCTGTACAACACCGCAAATTACGGAGTGCCGCAGTTAAGGGAGCGTGTCGTCATGATCTGTTCAAGAGACGGCAGCCGTGTGCCGTACATTGCGCCCACTGCAGATCAATATGGCAGATTTGGTCTGCCCGTATGGAAAACTCTGCGCGAGGCAGTGCAGGGGCTGACTTCATGCCATCACAGTGAGTTCCCTGAAAAAAGATTGAAGTTCTACCGGCTGCTCGGCCCCGGCCAGTACTGGAAGGATCTGCCGGAGGAACTGCAGCCTGAAGCAATGGGCAGCAGCTATAGTCTGCCGGGCGGCAAAACCGGCTTTTACCGCAGGCTTTCCTGGGACAGGCCCAGCTGCACGCTGGTGACTTCTCCGACCATGCCCGCGACGGATATCTGCCATCCGACAGAAGACCGGCCGTTGTCGGTAGAAGAGTACAAGCGCATTCAGTGTTTCCCGGATGACTGGATTTTCGCCGGAGATCTGGTCAGGCAGTATAAGCAGATTGGCAATGCCGTGCCGGTGAAGATGGGGGAGGCCATCGGCAGGGCAGTGCTCAATCATATGCACGGGCGCCAGGTTTTGCCGCCGGAGGGCTTTCCCTTCTCAAGATATAAGCTGACTGATGATGTTTCCTGGGAGGCCAAAGTGCGGGCGTCTTTTGGCCTGCAGCAGAATGAAGAGCTGTCCTCGCAGCTGCAGGAGCTGAAAACGGCGTAACACTTTCATGCCCTCAGCTTAAAGGTCATGCAGTGCAGGCAGATCCTCCCTGAATTGAGGTGGTCAGTCTGCACTGCGCGCTGAAGGTTTAAGTCATTGAAAATCAGGATCACAGGTCTTGGTTAAGCTGAGGAACGCTGTAAAGGGAGCGGTGCTCCCAGGCACTGTCCGAGTTGAGGTACTGCTCAATAAAGCCGGCAAAATCGCTTTCAGACAGCGGCACATTGCAGCCGTCAGGCAGCGGAAATTTATCCCAGTTAAAGCTGTCATTTCTGCTGAACATTCTGAACCATTTGATGATGCCGGTTCCTTCCCTGATTTTGCTGCTTGATGAATTTTCAGTGTTGTCACGGTTTTTGATCTGCACAAAGACCCAGCTGCAGAGTGGATCAAAATATATAAAGTCGGCAGCCTGAACGATGTTCCCTGACAGCCAGACCCAGCCCAGCGGCTCAAGGCGTGCGGCCAGATAGCGCTCAAGAATCCAGCCCACAAAGTTTTCCGCAGCCATGACTTTTTTGTGTAAATTGTCGATTGCATCAGAAGGCATATTGATTCCAAACCAGGTCTGCGCGATTTGTATGACGGCGCTGTCTGAGCGCGTTTGCGGCATGACCGGAAATTTGTTTGCCCGGCCGTCGGTGAACTTTTGTCTGAGCCTGTTCACATGGTTCGGGTTATTGATGTCAAAAGGTTCGTGCTCGATGTCTCTGACCTTAATTCTGCCGCCGCTGTCCCTGATGCAGGTGAGAACTTTTTCAAAAAGCGCATCCAAATCAGATTGTTGGTTCATGCTGATACTCCGCTTAAGATGGTAAATTTTGACTTCAGTTTCTAAAGCCGCCGATGTTTGTTTGAAGGATGGTATTAATTTATTTTACCCCTTAAATGAGCTGTGTGACGGCAGCCGGAGCAAGTTTTAACACGCGCCAGCCTTGGCTTAAATCTGCTCAAAAGGTGCGCCCGCTCAAAGTGCGGCATTCTGATCCTTGCACTGCCTCTGCCATCAACTATAATCAAACTTAACCGATAAGGCTGTGTAATAAGAAGTTAGGCTGGAAGGAGTTAGGATTTTGAAAACTCGCAATATCATCAGAACAGAGACCAACAACCACTATCTGAAGAACATCACTCAATGGCTGCGTGAGCATGTTGAAAAGGGTGATGACAAGCCCAAGGGCTTCCCGCTTAACCTTTATCTGGGCACCCCGGCCACTGATGACGATGCTCTGGCCCACAAGGAAGAGTTCCTGCGTTTCTGCCAGGACTGGCAGCAGCCGGTGCCGGCAGGCCATGTGGAGTTTGTAAATAAAAACTACCCCGAGCTTGGCAATATGAAAGTGCCGGTGCACCTGATTTTTGACAGCGTTGAGGATCTGGCCTCCTGGGCCGGCCACCTGGTTGAATACCATTCAGCTGTCTCCAAGCTTGATGTGGTCAAGAAGGAATGCCCGGATTTAATTGACAGCGCCATTGAGATCATCACTCCGCTGTCCAATCTTGAGGAAGATGATTTCTCCCGCTTTATTGCCGTGGCCAAGTGGCTCATGGCCAATAGAAAGAGCGGTGCTTTCATCCGTCAGATCCCGGTGCGCGGCATTGACACCCACTGGTTTGAAATTCACCGTCATTTACTCATTGATTTCTTAAGAGCTCCGCTCGCGCTCGATCCGCGCCGCTCCGATCTGCTGCAGTTAGGTCTGCAGCCGCCGCCTCAGATGGTGGCCATGCGCATCCTTGATCATGTGCTGCGCGGGCGCGTAGGCGGCATGTCCTTCCTGTCAAGCGACGTGCACAACCTGGAGAAGCTCAACTTAAAGCCGCACCGCGTGATCTTTATTGATGACGTGCAGACCGCGCTGTCACTGCCTGATATCGCAGGCACTGTGGCCATTATCACGCCGACCTCCAATCCCGCCCAGGTGGCAGGCATCTCCTGGATCGCCAATGCGCGCTGCCAGTACATCGGCTCCATTGATCGCAGATCTTTTGCCCTGCTGCACAATCTGCGCCTCTATCTGCCGGCAATTGAGAACCTCAATCTCAATGAAGAGATCTTCTACAAAAACCGCGATCTGTGGACCGACGATGAGCGCTCCTCCTACAACGGCGCGCTTACCGCTTTAAATCAGGCTGAGGCCTTCTTCTACAGAGCCATGGCCGAGGGGGCATATGGCAGCAATGTGCGCCTTGATTTGGAGCGCATCCCGATGGCCGACATCCAGCAGGTGCTTGGCGTCAAGACTGCTGCAGACGAGGCTGCCGAAAGCTTTACTGCAGTGGGGCAGGGGGATGCCAAGTAGGCTCAGTGCTGAAGAGCTTGTTTAATTAGGACATTTAAGCTGCAGGGGGCAGTCAGGGGGCTGCCCTCAGTTTTTGCTGCAGGCGCAGGTCGGGGTTCTGCATACTTGACCTGCGGATCAGTATAATTTTATCTCCAAAATTATACCTATCTAAAGAATCTCACCAGTGATAAAATTTGCCACGCATTTACATTTGTTTTTCCGGAATTAACCACTAAATTTTAATGGCAGCCAAATTAGAAACGACAGAAATCCTCGACCGCGCCTGGCAGGTAATGCGCAGAAGACCACAGGTAATGCGCAAGGAGGATATTATTGCGGTATTGCGCAGCGAGGGTGAGCTCTCATTTATTCAGGCCCATACTGCACTGGCTGCACTGCTCAATGCCCGTCTGATTAAACCGACGCTGCGTTTTGGCAGTTATTTCATGGTCACCAATCCTGATGCTGTGCCTTCATGGGGTGATTATGTCCGCAGATATATTAAGGATGAAGAGACCCGCAGCCGTCTGCTTGCCTTTGAGGAGACGGCAGACAGCTCTCGTCTTGATTTTAAGGATTTCCGCCGCCTGCTGGGCTTTTACATTGATGCCCAGAGCGCCATTTCCAGTCAGAAGCTCGTTTTCAGCAAAGATCAGGTGGGAAAGAGCTGCGCCGTGCTGTCGGCGCTGCCTGCCTCCTGGGTCACCAAGGCCTCACAGAGCTTTGATGTCAATGTGGTGCACAGCCTGGTAAGCCTGAGCGGCCGCAGCCGGGAGCTGGTGCTGCCGGAGAACAATCTCACTTTGGGCTATCCCGTGGAAATTAAGGACGGCAGGCTCATTCCGGTTTTCTATGTGCGCATCAGTTCAGCAAAGCAGGGGATAAGCTCGGTCGATCTCGACACCTTTGAGCTGGATCTCATTCCCAAGATTAATGAAGAGTGGCTCAAAGTTCAGTTCAGCTCCAGGCGGCAGGGAGCACAGGCGGTAAAAAATCAGTTTATCTCTGAGTGTGACCTCTATGCCGAGGAACTGTCTGATACCGATTTCTTTGACCGCCTGTCACAATACAGAAACCGCAGCAGCTGGAGCAGGCTGGCCCGTGCCGTGTCCTCACGCTGTGAAACGGCACAGCCGCTTATCACCGATTCCTTAAGAACTTATGATGACAAGCTGCCAGACGGCATTTACAACATTGCGCTGCTCGGGCGCTGTGTGGAGAACGATTACATCAAATCCACCCTGCATGATCTGGAGTTTTTAAGACAGTGCAATTTTGAGGCTTACGAGCATCAGCGCAATGAGGGCAGGGAGCATGCTTCAGTGCTGCCTTACTTCTTCTTTACGCCGCTTCCCGATCAGGCTTTTTATGAAGAGCTGGTCTGCACCGATGCCCGTGAACTGCCCTTTAATGCAGAGCAGCGTGAGAGCGCCGCCTCGATGCTGCAGAACAAAATCACTGTACTGCAGGGCCCACCCGGCACCGGCAAGACCCAGGTCATTGCTGCTGCGGCCATCAATGCCGCCGCACAGGGCAAATCAGTGCTTATTACCAGCTTTAATCATCAGGCCATCAGCGCCCTGATGGAGCGCCTTGAGAAGGTTGATTTGGCACAGGGCCTTGCCGTGCGGGCCAACAGCGATCAAAAGAGCGATGAAGTGTCGCTCTACAAGTCCTTAAAGGCGCTGGAGCCTGCGTCAGTAGGTGAGTTCAGGGCAGACGAGCCGGCAAGGAAAGCGGCAGCCCTGAATGAGGCTCTGCTCCTGCTGCAGCAGGAGTACGAAACGGTTGATAAAGTGCGCAGCCTGCTGGCCGAAGAGCGCACTGCAGAGCGGGTAAAAAGTGTTTTGTTCTCAGGAAATGACGCTGCATCCAAGGCCTGCCGGGAACTCTATGCCTATCTGCTTGGGCACTGCAGCAGGGCTGCCGAGCTTGAGAATTTGCAGAAACTGATGCAGGAATATAACCGGTTGTGTCTGTGCGATGACCTGTTCTCTGCCTTTTTCAGATGGCGTCTTTCAGGCAGGCTGCGTTCACAGCTTGGCCGCTGCTTTAAGGAAAACGGGCGTGCTGCAGTGGATTCTTTCTTAAAGAACAATGCCGGGCGCACCCTGTATTTGGATTTGCTCAAGCTCTGCACAGACAGCATCAAAAGACGGGAGGAACTTGCAAAGTATCCGCAGTATCTGGATCTGGACGCTGTTCTTGCAAAACTCAGCGACCGTCTGCAGCAGATTTACGAAAATGAATTTACCGCATCCTTAAAGGCACTCTCCCGTGCCGCTTTGTACCGCGATAAGAATGAGGAGGACAAGTTCCAGTGCATTGAACCGCTGAGGCAGTACAGTTACAGCACGGTCGATGAGCAGGACTTGATAAACGAAGGGCTTATTAAAAGCCGGGAAAAGGCTGAGGAAATGCGCAGGGCCGTGGAGCTGGCGCTTTCGCACCGTAAAATCTGGCTGTGTTCCTCGCGCTCGGTGCACCGTTTCTTCCCGCTGCTTGAGGGCATGTTTGATCTCGTGATCTTCGATGAAAGCTCTCAGTTTGACTTTATCGGCTCGCTGCCGGTGTTCTTCCGCGCCAAAGCTGCTGCCGTGGTGGGCGATCCCGAGCAGCTCGGCCCTGTTATCAAGGGCATGAGCGTTGAAAAGCAGAACATGCTGCTTGCCAAACAGCATCTGCAGGTGAAAAGCCGCGATGCCCGCCTGCTGCTGCATAACAGGGAACCGTATTTCGGTCAGATTTACAATTCCCTTTACCTCTTTGCTTCGCGGGTGCCCAGGGTGACGCAGATCATGCTCCGGGAATCCTTCCGCTCGCATAAGACCATCACCGGCTTTATCTCAGATTTGAGCTACAACGGCCAGCTGGTATCGGCGCGCACCTCCAATCCGCCGCTGCCTTCCGTGCTGGGCTGCTCTTACGGCTTTAAGTGGGTGGATGTGCCCGATGAGGTGCAGCGCGCAGAAGGCTCGTCCTCACGATATTCAATGGTTGAGGCGCAGAAGGTGGTTGAGCTGCTGCAGGAGCTTTATCTGGATGACAGCTTTGAGGGCAGCATCGGCGTGATTGCTCCGTACAACCGTCAGGCCACTGAGATCTCCCGTCTGGTCAAGGCCGATCCTTACCTCAGTGCGCAGCTTGAGCAGGAGCATGAAATAGAATTTGATGAAGACGGCAGCCCGGTCAGTATCGCAGACACCACGGCCGAGCGTCTGTTTATCAGCACTGTGCACAAAGCTCAGGGCTCGGAGCGCGACGTCATCATTTTAAGTCTCTGTGCCACCTGCCATATGTCCAACTCCTTTATTGAGCAGAAAAACATCATGAATGTGGCGCTCTCCCGCGCCCGCTCGCTGGTGATTGTGGTGGGCAATGCCAAAGCGGCGGTGCACAGCAGTGCCGGAGCAGCCTCCAAAGGCAGCGGCAACTTTCTGGCACGCCTGGCGCTTGAGGGCGGTGTGGAGATTGAACAGTATTCACTGCAGAGGCATGAAGACTTCAGGCGCAGCGAGGACAAACTGGAGTCTGTCCCGGAGCGTGAGCTGTACATGGCGATGCTCGATGAGGGGCTTAATCCCATAGTGCAGCATGAAGTGATGGGCCGGAAGGAAGGTCATCAGATTTACAAGCGGCGGCTGGATTTTGCCCTGATTGATGAGAGCAGGCGTTGTTACCTTGATATTGAGGTTGACGGCTCCTGCCATAAGGACAGTTTCGGCAGACGCAAGTCAGATGACTATCTGCGCGATGAGCAGCTCAAATCCCTGAATTTCCAGGTGATCCGTTTTTGGGCTAAAGAGATCAACGCAGACCCGCAGGGGTGTGCACAAAAGGTTAAATATATGTGGCAGCAGATGCTGACTAAGGCAGCGGACGCTGAGAATAAGGAACAGGAGCATGTCTGAACAGATACCGCAGCAGCCTCAAAGCGCTGTTGAAATTAGCCGGGAGGCACAAAAGGGCAGAGAAATCCGTCCGCAGGATACATTTCCGCTGAAGCGGCTCAATTTCTTCATTGGGCTGACGCTGTTTGCCTTTGTGGGGTTTTCCGTCGTCAGCACGGTGATGCTCTTTAACGATGTTGAGGAGCGGGCGCAGCTTAGAGCCGAACTTGAAGCTTACAAGGAGTACGTGGTCAAAGTGCCGGAGATGCGCCTTGAGTTAAAGCAGCTTGAGGTCAAAATTGTCGAGAACAAATCAGCTCTCGATGAGGTAAGCAAGGCCTATGCCGCGCAGAAGAAGCAGTTTGACCAGGCAGCTGCAGCTCTGGCACGCTTTGATGCCCTGAAAGGGGAGGTTAATGAGCTTGAAAGCAGGAAGACCTCTCTGTCCAATGAGGTGGCTGCACTAAGCGCCGATAAGACTTCGCTGCAGCAGGATATAGCCTCCTTAACCGAGCAGGATAACAAGCTTGCAGATGCACACAAGAAGCTGCAGCGCAGTGTCGATGACAGTCAGAGCAAGGCTGATGCCCTGAAAGTTCAGATTGCTGATCTGGAGAAGTACTTTGCAGATTTAAATAATGAGCAGAGTTCCATGAGCGTGCTGCAGCAGTCCTTAAAGGGCATGCAGCAGGAGATCAGTGCTGTGGTGGACGGCTTTGCCAATTTGCATCAGGAACTTTCAAAAGAATTTGATGCTGCGGATGAAAACAGCCTGCAGAAGGCCGCTGAGCGCACCAATGAGCTTTTAAGCACCTTAAAGCAGCAGACTGAAAACGTGGGTAAAGCATTGAGCGCCCAGAGCACTGAGCTTGCCGGTCACAACAAGAATTTGTCAGCTCAGCAGCAGGCTCTGTCTAAGACCGCAGACAGCCTTGCAGCAGTGCAGCAGACACTCTCTGAAAGCGTTGAGGCCGCTGCCAGACAGCAGCAGAGCCTGACTGCCGCGGCAGATAAATATCAGAACGCAGCTGCCGGGGCAGAGGCTGTCAATAAGCAGTATTCCGCGGCCGTGGCTCAGCTTGAGAGCGGCACTGCAGCACTTGCTGAGACCAATAAGCAGCTGCAGGGCAGTTCAGCTTCACTTGAAAGCGGTGTTAAGGCTTTGGAGCAGGTCAACACTGAGCTTAACAAGAGCAGTGCCCTTACACAGAGCGCGCAGCAGAATGCAGACCGGACGGGGCAGCTGATGCAGAGCGCACAGCAGAACGCAGGCAGACTTGAGCAGCTGATGCAGAACGTGCAGCAAAATGCTGATCGCACCGGGCAGCTGGCGCAGAGCGCGCAGCAAAGCGCTGACAGCTTAGGTCAGCTGATGCAGACATTGCAGCAAAATTCTGAACGCAGCGGCCAGCTGATGCACTCTGCCCAGCAGAGTGCTGATCAAAGTGCCAAATCAGCCTCCGATGCCGGTGCAGCCGCACAGCAGAGTAAGGAGGCAGCAGCGCGCCTTGAGGAGCTGATCGCTCAGCATGAAGCATTGCTTAAAGAGTTAAATTCCATGGCTGAAACCTACCGCATGCAGAATGCTGCAGCTCAGCCGTCGTCAGATACAGAGCAGAATTAAGGAGAGTTTGCCGTGAGTTTTATTAATGAATATTGGTGGGCAGTCCTCCTGCTGGCCTTGGTTATAATCCTGATCGCCATTTGGGGGACTTTTGCCAGCCGGGTGTACTCCCGATATAAGGATATTGAAAAGAAGTTTAACCGTACAGCCGCCCGCGAGGAGTACCTCGTGGAAAACGAGCAGCTGGTAGCAGAGCTTGAGGGCAGAAAGGACGCGCTTGATGCTCTTATCAAGGAGCTTGACGGCAGGGTCATGGAGCTGCGCAAAAACTATGTTGAGGCAGCCAAAGACAATGATGATTTAAATCAGCTGCGCGGCCAGCTTGATGAACTGGAGAACAATTACCGCAATACCCTCATCGATCTTGAAAGGCAGATTGCCTCAAGGGAAGATGAGCTGCAGCGCCTTGAGGACAAGACCGAGGAGTACCGCCTGGCCGAGCAGAAGCTTGAGAGCTTCAAAGCGCATGAAGAAGAGATCAAAAAAGCTCAGGAAC
>JADINH010000033.1 GCA_017694225.1 Candidatus Avisuccinivibrio stercorigallinarum | reverse complement strand
GCAGTATAGGAAAAAAGACGGAGCGCGGCGCGTTTTAAGATTTTTGCACTGATAATAAAGAGAAAAATGCAATCTTAACCGGGAGGATTTCAGCTGGAGCGAGTGACGGGAATCGAACCCGCGTTAACAGCTTGGGAAGCTGCAGTTCTACCATTGAACTACACTCGCGTCAGAACGGGGGCTATTGTAAAGCAGGTGCGCACAAAAGGCAAGCGTGTAAAAATTTTGTATAAAATAAGCCCGGATACAAGGCGATCCGGGCTTAGACAGGTTTTTAACAGTTTTCGGTGTGTAAATCAGCTTTACTCGCTCTTTACTGCACACAGGCTCTGATGCACAGCCTGGGCGCAGTCACGGCCCTCCTTCATGGCATAGACGACAAGAGACTGCCCGCGTCTGCCGTCGCCTGCGGCAAAGACCTTGGGATTGGAGGTGCGGTAGGCGTTGGGGCCGCTGAGCTCTGCCTTTAAATTGCCGCGCTTGTCAGTCTCAAGCGCGAAGGCCTTGGCAAGTGTGGCGCTCGGGTGCGCATAGCCCATGGCAATTAAGGCGATGTCAGCCTTGACGTGGCCTGCGGTGCCGTCGAGCTTGGTGATCTTGCGCCCAGGTCCCCACTTGACCTGGCAGGTGTCCACGCCGGTGAGTTTGTCCTTGCCGCAGAACTTTTCTGTATTGCAGGCAAAGAGGCGGGTGCAGCCTTCCTCCTGAGAGGTCGAGGTGCGGAACTTGGCCTTCCAATAGGGGAAGTTGTCAAAGGGCTCCACGTGCTCGGGCAGCTTTTCGTGATAGTCAAGCTGCGTGACTGAGGCCGCGCCCTTGCGGATGGCGGTGCCAATGCAGTCAGAGGCGGTTTCGCCGCCGCCTATTACCACTACGTCAAGGCCCTTGACGTCAATCGGGTTTAGGCCGGCGCCGTTGTTCTCGCGGTTCTGGGCAATGAGAAAATCAAGCGCAAAGTAGATCCCCGGCAGATTTCTGCCCTCTAAGGGCAGATCACGGGGCACCTCAGAGCCCGGGCAGAGCACCACAGCGTCAAAGGCTGCCAGCATTTCGTCAGCTGACACAAAGTGCTGGGCATCGCTGTGCACGCCGGCCTCCAGGGCCTCTGTTGAACCGACCTGAGTGCAGAGCTTAAAGCTCACGCCCTCCTGCTCCAGCTGGCGGATACGGCGGTCAATAATTCCCTTTTGCAGCTTAAAATCCGGGATGCCATAGCGCAGCAGGCCGCCTGCGCTGTCGTTTTTCTCAAAAACCGTGACCTGATGGCCAAGGCGGGCAAGCTCCTGCGCGCAGACCAGGGCCGAAGGGCCTGAGCCTACGATGCCCACCTTTTTGCCTGAGGGCTTAACAGCTTTGCGGGCCTTGACCAGGCCGTGCTCGAAGGCGAAGTCGGCGAGCTTGCGCTCGACTGATTTGATGCCCACGGCCTTGTCAGTCAGGCTTAAGGTGCAGCCTTCCTCGCACAGCGCCGGGCAGATGCGCCCTGTGATCTCCGGGAAGTTGTTGCTGCCCTCAAGCAGGGTGTAGGCCTTTTCAAAACGGCCTTCACAGGCTGCCTGATTGATCTCCGGCATCACATTGTGCAGCGGGCAGGCATGTGAGCAGAAGGGGATGCCGCAGTCCATGCAGCGTCCGGCCTGCACTTTGGCGTCGGCATCACTTAAGGTGCTGATAAATTCATTAAAGTGCTTTATGCGCTCCTCTACCGGCTGATGCTTGGGTTCAATGCGCTTAAAGTCGATAAATCCTCTGTCAAATCCCATGATTATGCCTCCCTGCCTGCTAATTTTGCCAATGCCTTGAAGTACTCCTGCGGGAAGATCTTCACAAAGCGGGTAAGTTCACTCTCAAAGTGCTCCAGGATAAAAGCGCCGCGCTCACTGCCGGTGCGCTTTACATGCTCGGAGATAAGCTCGCGCAGAACCTGCTCGTCGCTCCTGCCAAGATGCAGCGGCACCGAGCTGTCCTGCTCCTTTTCAGGCTTGACGTTGGACACAATAAAGCTGCCCTCGGCAAGACGCTCCCTCACCGTATTGTCCGGATCGTAGATATAGGCCATGCCACCTGACATGCCGGCTGCAAAGTTGCGTCCGATGCGGCCTAACACCACCGCGGTGCCGCCTGTCATGTACTCGCAGCCGTGATCGCCTGCGCCCTCGCACACGGCACTGGCGCCTGAATTGCGCACTGCAAAGCGCTCGCCGACTACGCCCGAGAAGAAGGCGCGGCCTGAAATGGCGCCGTACAGGCAGGTGTTGCCGGCAATGATGTTGTCTGCGGCCTCACCCTTAAAGTCGCGGTCTTTATGCACGGCGATGATGCCGCCAGACAGGCCCTTGCCCACGTAGTCGTTGGCCTCACCCTCCAGGGTCAGGGACATGCCCTGCATCAGGAAGGCGCCCAGGCTCTGTCCTGCCGTACCGCGCAGCTTCAGGCTGACAAAGTCCTCCGGCAGATCCTTGCCTGAGGCGGCGAGCATGCCTGAGAGCATGGTGCCCACCGAGCGGTTGATGTTGTGCACCGGGGCTTCAATAGTAAGCGGCTTGTTCTCAGACAAGGCCTTTTTGACCTCAGCCTGATAGGAGGCGTCAAAGCACTTGTCAAGCTCATGATCCTGAGTGGTGCAGGCATAGCTCTTTTCGTCCGAGACTTCCTTGAACAGCACCTTCTGCAGGGACAAATGCTGCACCTTGATAAAGTGGCTTAAGTCCTCCTGCTTTAAGTACTCGGTGTGGCCAATCAAGTCATCAAAGTGACGCACGCCAAGCTGCGCCATAATCTCTCTTACTTCCGATGCGATGAAATAGAAGAAGTTCATCACATGCTCAGGACGGCCGATAAAGTGCTTTCTTAATACCGGGTCCTGTGTGGCGATGCCGGCCGGGCAGGTGTTCTTCTGGCACTTGCGCATCAACAAACAGCCCATGGAGACGAGCGGTGCGGTGCCAAAGCCGAACTCGTCGGCACCCAAGATAGCGCCGATGACCACGTCGCGGCCGGTCTTTAACTGGCCGTCAACCTGCACGCGCACGCGGGTGCGCAGGCGGTTTAAGGTCAGGGTCTGCTGCACGTCGGCAAGGCCGATTTCCCAGGCTGAACCGGTGTTTTTCACCGAGTTGATGGGCGCGGCGCCGGTGCCGCCGTCATGGCCTGAAATCACAATGTGATCGGCCTTGCACTTGGCCACACCTGCAGCCACCGTGCCCACGCCGTTCTGGGCTACCAGCTTTACTGAGACCAGAGCTTTGGGATTGACCAGCTTGAGATCGTAAATTAACTGGGCCAGATCCTCAATGGAGTAAATGTCATGATGCGGCGGCGGCGAAATCAGGCCGATGCCGGGCAGGGAGTGGCGCAGATAACCGATGTAAGGGGAGACCTTGTCGCCGGGCAGCTGGCCGCCTTCACCGGGCTTGGCGCCCTGGGCCATCTTGATCTGAATGACGTCGGCTGCCGACAGATACTGCGCGTTGACGCCAAAGCGGCCGGAGGCCACCTGTCTGATGCGTGAGCGCAGGCTGTCACCCTTCTTTAAAGGCAGCGGCAGCACGGCGTTTTCACCCAAAATGTCAATTAAGGTGCAGTCCTTCCTGATGGGCTCGCAGCGCTTGGGATCTTCACCGCCCTCACCGGAGTTTGACATGCCGCCCAAACGGTTCATGGCCACCGCCATGGTGCAGTGGGCTTCAGCTGAGATGGAGCCAAGCGACATGGCAGCAGTGGAGAAGCGCTTTACTATGCTCTCCACGCTTTCGACCTCGTCAATGGGCACGGCTTTGCCGGGCTTGAAGGACAGCAGGCCGCGCAGGGTCATCAGGCGGGTCTGGCGGTTGTTGATGATGTCAGAGTAGAGCTTGAACTCATTGTAATTGTTCTCGCGCACCGCGCGCTGCAGATGCACTACGGCATCTGCAGTCCACATGTGCTCCTCGCCGTCCTCGCGCAGGTTCAAATCACCGCCTGAAGGCAGCAGGGTCTGTGGGGCTGTGCTCGGGGCAAAGGCGGCATTGTGCATGGCCACGGCCTCGCGGGCGAGGTCAAACAGGCCGATGCCTTCAATCGGGCTTGGCGTATTGGTAAAGTAGCGCTCCACAAAGTCAGAGGACAGGCCGACGGCCTCAAAGATCTGGGCGCCGATATAGGACATATAGGTGCAGATGCCCATCTTGGCCATGATCTTGTTAAGGCCTTTGTCCAGCGCGTGGATGTAGTTTTCCTGATATTTAGCCGCAAGCTTGGGCTCCGGGGCCAGCGCAGCGGCAGCCTCCAGCGCGGCATACGGGCAGATGGCTTCAGCGCCGTAGCCGGCCAGCAGCGCGCAGTGATGCACCGAGCGGGCTGAGCCGGTTTCCACCACCAGGCCGGTGGAGGTGCGCAGGCCGTTTTCGACCAGGCTCTGATGGATGGCCGAGACCGCCAGCAGGGCCGGAATGGCTACGCGCTCACGGCTGACATTGCGGTCGGTGACGATGAGGATATTCACTCCTGACTTGATGGCATCGGTGGCGGCGGCCTTTAAGGAGGCCAGGCGCGCTTCAATGCCGTCCGGGCCCCAGGAGATGGGGTAGGTGATATCAAGTTCACGGGAGCGGAACTTCTGATTGGTGTAATCGGCAATGCGGCGGATCTTCTCCAGCTCTGTCGGGGTGAGTATGGGCTGCTCCACCTCAAGGCGCACCGGCGGATTGGAGGCCATGATGTCCAGAAGGTTCGGGCGCGGGCCGATAAATGACACCAAGGAGGTGACAAGCTTCTCGCGGATGGGGTCAATCGGGGGATTGGTCACCTGCGCAAAAAGCTGTCTGAAGTAATCATAGATAATGCGCGGGCGCTGTGAGAGTACGGCCAGCGGGGCATCATTGCCCATGGACATAATGGCCTCAGCGCCGTTTGCCGCCATAGGCTTTACAATGCGCTCGATGTCCTCGCGGCTGTAGCCAAAGACCTTAAGGCGCTCGGGCAGGGTGAGCTTGTACTCTGCAGCCTTGGGCTCTTCGTGCAGATCTTCAAGGCGGATGCGCAGGCGGTCGACCCATTCCTGATAAGGACGCAGGGTGGACAGGGTGGTCTTGATTTCCTTGTCATCGATGATGCGGCCCTGCTCTAAATCCAAAAGCAGCATGCGCCCCGGCTCCAGGCGCCACTTCTTGACCACATGCTTCTCGTCAATGGGCAGGGTGCCGCTTTCGGAGGCCAAAATCAATTTGTTGTCATCGGTGAGCATGTAGCGCGCAGGTCTCAGGCCGTTGCGGTCAAGCGCGGCGCCTAACTGTCTGCCGTCGGTGAACACGATGGCCGCAGGTCCGTCCCAGGGCTCCATCATGGCGGCATGGTATTCATAGAAGGCCTTGAGCTTGTTGTCCATCAGCTCATTGCGCTCCCAGGCCTCAGGGATCATCAGCATGGCTGCCTGCGCCAGGGAATAGCCTGACATGGTTAAAAGCTCAAAGGCATTGTCAAAGGAGGCTGAGTCCGACTGCCCCTTGAAGATAAGCGGCCACAGCTTCTTTAAGTCTTTGTCAAACAGCGGGGATGAAATGTGCTTCTGCCGGGCTGCAATCCAGTTGAAATTGCCGCGCAGGGTGTTGATTTCACCGTTGTGGGCGATCATGCGGAAGGGATGAGCAAGTGACCACTGCGGGAAGGTGTTGGTGGAAAAACGCTGGTGGATCACCGCCAGGGCCGAGGCGCAGCGGCTGTCGGCCAGATCTTTGTAGTAAATGCCGACCTGGCTTGCCAGAAGCTGGCCTTTGTAGACCACGGTGCGGGCTGAGAATGAAGGGATGTAGAACTCCTTGCAGTGCTGCAGCGAGAGTGCGCGGATGGCAATGGAGCTTCTCTTGCGGATGATATAGAGCTTGCGCTCAAAAGCATCAGTGACCAGGATGTCCGGGCTGTGGCCCACAAAGACCTGGCGGATCACCGGTTCCTTTTCCGCCACTGCCTGCGACATCGGCATGTCGTGATCGACCGGAACGTCGCGCCAGCCGAGCAGGATTTGTCCTTCAGCGGCGATGGCGCGCTCGATTTCCTCCTGGCAGGCATGGCGGGAGGCCTCTTCCTGGGGCAGGAAGATCATGCCTACGCCGTATTCACCCGGAGGGGGCAGGGTGATGTTGTAGGTGGCCTGCAGATCATCGCGGTAAAGTTCATCGGGGATCTGCAAAAGAATGCCGGCGCCGTCGCCCTGCAGCGGATCTGCACCCACGGCGCCGCGGTGGGTCAAATTCTTTAAGATCTGCAGACCGGAGTTTACGATGGCATGTGACTTTACGCCCTTGATGTCGGCGATAAAGCCCACACCGCAGGCATCGTGCTCATTGATGCTGTTGTATAAGCCTTGTTCTTGCATGTGAAAAACCTGTCAAATGCCTCCCCGCGCGGCCGCTTGGGGAGGACTTTTATTTTTTGTTCTAAATTAGAGTGAGTAGTACAGCTCAAACTCTGCCGGGTGCGGGATTAACTGCACCTTGGAGACTTCCTCATGCTTCAGGTCGATGAAGGCAGATATAAAGTCCTCGGAGAACACACCGCCCATGGTTAAGAACTCGTGATCAGCCTTTAAAGCCGCTAAAGCTTCCTCTAAGGAGCCGCAGACCTGCGGAATGCCGGCAGCTTCCTCAGGCGGCAGATCGTAGAGGTTCTTGTCAAGCGGATCGCCCGGGTTGATCTTGTTGAGGATGCCGTCAAGGCCTGCCATCAGCATGGCGGAGAAGGCCAGGTACGGATTGGCCATGCAGTCCGGGAAGCGCACCTCAATGTGCACTGCCTTGGGGTTCTGGGCATGCGGAATGCGGATGGAGGCCGAGCGGTTGGCAGCAGAGTAGGCCAGCATCACCGGAGCCTCAAAGCCCGGCACCAGACGCTTGTAGGAGTTGGTGGACGGGTTGGTGAAGGCGTTTAAGGCCTTGGCGTGCTTGATGATGCCGCCGATGTACCATAAAGCTTCCTGAGAGAGGCCGCCGTACATATTGCCTGCAAAGATATTGCGGCCGTCCTTGCCGATGGACTGATGGCAGTGCATGCCCGAGCCGTTGTCACCGGCGATGGGCTTGGGCATAAAGGTGGCGGTCTTGCCGTACTCATCGGCGCAGTTCTGCACTACATACTTATAGATGAGCACCTCATCGGCCTTCTTGGTCAGGCTGTTGAAGCGGGTGGCAATCTCGTTCTGGCCTGAAGTTGCCACTTCGTGGTGGTGGGCTTCAATGACGAGGCCTAACTTCTTCATGGTAGAGCACATGTAAGAGCGCAGGTTCTGGGAGTGATCCACCGGCGGCACCGGGAAGTAGCCGCCCTTCACTGCAGGACGGTGGCCCTTGTTGCCCTCGGGATACTCCTTGTCAGAGTTCCAGGCACTCTCAAGATCGTCGATGAAGACGCAGGAGCCCTGCATGGAGGTCTTGAAGCGCACGTCGTCAAATAAGAAGAACTCAGGCTCCGGGCCGAAGAAAGCTTCATCACCGATGCCGGTGGAGCGCAGATAGGCCTCAGCGCGCTTGGCCACAGAGCGCGGATCTCTGTCATAGCCGCTTAAGGTCTGCGGATCGAGAATGTCGCAGCGGATGACTAAGGTCGGATCGTCATAGAAAGGATCAACAAAGCAGGCAGATACATCCGGCATTAAGATCATGTCGGACTTGTCGATGCCTCTCCAGCCGGCGATGGAAGAGCCGTCAAACATCTTGCCCTGGGAGAAGAAATCTTCGTCCACAGCCTCAATGGGCAGGGAGATGTGCATTTCCTTGCCGCGGGTGTCGGTAAAACGCAGATCGGCAAATTCAATCTTCTGATCTTTAATTAATGCAAAAATTGCTGAGGTGTCCATAAAAATCTCCTAAGTAATGACTGAGTGCATCTTAAAGAAAAGATGTGCACTTTTTAGTGCTGCACCAAAAGCGGCAGTCAGGGCACTGTGCTGAAGCACAATGGTGCAGCAGCTTTGGAGGGGTAAAAATGGCGGCGCACCGTCTTATTGCAGGGTAAAAAACGGTGCTTGAAGCTTTGTTCTGGCAGGATAAATTCAAAAATTAGCGCAGTTTTGACACAGCTCACACTTTTGCTGAAACACGCTGGTGCACGCGCCCAAAGACGGGGCCCCAGGCAGGTGCAAATGGTCTTTGAAAAATATTTTGCTTCATTTTGGGCTGTGATCTGTACTGGTGCAAATTAATGAAAACATTTTGCGCAGTTTGTGGTTCAAAGCCGCTGTTATAATGACCGGCAGTCGGTTTTGCAGCCTGGAATACAGCTTTTTTAACATGCTGATGATGCTTTTGATTGCCGGCGCGGGCGGCCTCGGTGCGCTGCTGCGCGTCTCTATACTTGCCCTTTGTGCGCGGGCGCATACTGTCCTGCCCCTGGGCACCCTTACGGTCAACATCCTGGCCTGCCTTGCCTGCGGCATGGTGCTGGAGCTGCAGCTGGATAAGTCTGCGGCCGCGGTGCTGATTGTGGGCGTGGTCGGCGGTCTGGGCACCTTATCCTCTATCTGCTCAGATACCATCAATCTCTGCGCGGTGCGGCAGTTTAGAGTGCTGGCGCTCTATCTTATGCTTACCGCTGTGTGCGGACTGGGCGCAGGTCTTGCCGGCCTCAGTCTCGGGGAGGCCTTATGCCGCATGTAAAGCATGTGAGCCTTACCCGCGCCGCGCGTTCGGCTCTCGGTCACTATCACGGGGCAGGGCCGGTGACGCTCTACCTTGCCGTTTTTATCGGCGGCAGCATCGGCACGGCGATCCGTGAACTGCTTGCTTTAGTGCCGCTGCCCTGGCTGATGACAGCCAATGTGCTGGCCTGCCTGCTGATGGGCGGCAGCACGGCGCTGCTTATGCAGAAGAACTGCTCACGCCTGTACCGGCAGGGAGTGAATGCCGGCTTCTTGGGCGGTCTGTCGACCTTTGCCACGCCGGTGCTGGAGATTTTGCTTGAAGGACGCGGGAGCAGCAGCGCGGCGGTGCTGACGGCAGGCCTTGATCTGATTGAACTGCTTGCCGAGCTTGCAGCCTACATCTGCGCGGCGGTGGCAGGTTTTGTGCTGATGCGTCAGTACCTAAGGCACAGACGCAGCCTGCCTTCGCAAGCTTAAGGGAGCGCTGCAGGTACTGCTTGCAGCAGCTTGAGCCGTCAGCTATGCCGCATAATGTCAGCAGTCGCTGCAGCTGTTCATTCATTTTGTCCCACTTGTTCAATGCAGATTGTCCCTGCAGCTATGCCAAGCCGTTTACCTAAATGCTGAACTTGCCGTAAAATCGAGCATCAAGGCCCTTATACCGCATCTGCAGGACAGGGACAAAATGAACAGACAGCTTGGACAAATTCAATTACACAAGCACAGCCGTTGCGGGATTAGTTTTCTGTAAGGCTCACCTGAGTAAAATAAACAGCAGCATACCTGCCAGTATTATTCCTTCTGCGCCGCTGATATAAGAGAGAACTTTGAGCTTTTGTCTGAGCTCAGCAATTTGTTTCCTGTGTTCGCGGGTGTACTTCAGCACATATCGGCCAATGAATGAACTTAGTTCTTCGACAAAAGCTTCAAACTTTATCTCAATGTCATCCTGATGGATGGCATTATAAAGCTGAGTCTGGAAAGCAGGGGTATTCTTAGCGCATTCAATCCAGTATTTCTGGAAGTTTTCATCATTTCTTATGAAATTGCCATCGGAGCCAATTTTGCAGTAATTGCCTTTCCAGGCTTTTATTTCTCCGGCAAAATGAATGAATTTCAGCTTGCTGAGAACATTGGTAATATATGGTTGCATCAGGTTTTTAATAACTTCACTGCGCTTAGCCCAGCTTTGCTGTATGTAATTTGCATATGCCGGATCTTTATAGAGAAACATTGTCATCAAGTTCCAGCATAATGGGAGCAGATATATCTTTGAACCGATAACAGCATTAATAGCGTCCTGCTCAGGTAATAAAACGTTATATTTGTCTAAAATTTCAAAGCATTTTTCCTTTACATTATGCTGCTTCCATTTTGGAATATCGATCAGTATTACGCCCATAGCACAGTAACAGGAGTTTTCACTATATTTAAAAACAAACGGAGGATTTGCCTTGTCTTTAGGGGTAAGGGGCGGTTTTGCAGGATCATAATCTGGTGCTGCTGCGATAATGTTATCCCCAAGGTCAATATCAAAAATTTCGGTAATATCACCGCAGCAGACCATATCAATATCTATACAAAGAACTTTGTTTACGTTGTCATCAACAATCTCTGGGGCGAGGAGTTTGTAATATGCAGTATGATTTTTATTTTCTCCATAAGTGGCATATTTTTCAAATAACTTGTCGTCAACGATATGAGTTTCAATTTTGATGCTGAAATCTTTGGCTAATGTTTCTTCAAACTGCTGCAGGCAGGTTTTATTTTCATCTGAAATCTCTGACATCAACAGATGAAAGATGAAGAGAGCATGTGAGTCTGAAGTTAATTTAATTTTTTCTGCAGGCTGAGTGTTAACAATGCTTGAAATAAGGACGGCAGCATATTTTAAATAATCATTATCGCAAGGTAAGCATATATCGTATTGTTGCATGGTGTTAATCCTGTTATTTCAGCTTTCTTTCAGCTGCCGCGGTTTTAAACAGCAGGCGATTTGAGCAGAGCTGGTTAATGTGCCAGTCTGCATGCTGAAGCTGTTGTCTGCTGAAGAAGCCGTTTCAGCATCTTTCGTAAAACTTTGCAAATTATTGTATGTTAAAACTTGTCATGAGAAGATCTGAAAATTGAGGTAAAACGATCGCAGGTTTTCTCGGTTGCAACGTGCTAACTTGAGGAGAGCTCTGCCACACCGTCAGCCAGGTTCATGCAACTTGGCACCCCGCC
>JADINH010000032.1 GCA_017694225.1 Candidatus Avisuccinivibrio stercorigallinarum | reverse complement strand
GGATAAGACCGCGCATCGGCGGGGTGTCGGCGTATTCTTTGAAATAATCACGCACGGTGTTAATGACGGTCAGATGCTGCTCAGTCAGCGCAAGTCCCATCTTCTCTGCAATTTTCTCCATCACCTCAGGGCTCCACTCGCGCCAATCCATAAGGTAGCCCTCAGCGTCTGTTAAAATTTCTCTTCCATTTAACACAATACTCATGTATAATCCCCCACCGTTGCCGCGGATGGATGGCAGAGCGGTTGAATGCAACGGTCTTGAAAACCGTCGAGGATTTACGTCCTCCGTGAGTTCGAATCTCACTCCATCCGCCACGCCGGCAATAGTTCTAAATTTTCCCCAAATAAAATCACGCATTTCAAGGCGGAGCTGGTGCTCTGCAAAAGTCTTTGCGTGCCGCAAAAATTACCCCGGTTTCCCGGGGCGTGGTTTCAAGTCTGCAGCCTGGTGCTGCCATACTTAATGCAATCAGGCCTTAATTAATCCTGATGATGCAGCAGATGGCCCATCTTGATCTCCTTGGTGTCAAGATAGTGCTCATTGTAAGGATTGCGGCCGTATTCCAGCGGCTCACGGGCAGTCACGATAATGCCGTGCTGTGAAATATCCTCAATCTTGGCCGGATTGTTGGTCATTAAAATCACGTGGTCAAAGCCGAGGCGGCGCATGATCTCAGCGCACACATTGTAATGTCTGCCGTCAGAGGGGAAGCCTAACTTTAAGTTGGCCTCCACGGTATCCAGGCCCTGATCCTGCAGCTTGTAGGCTCTGATTTTGTTAAACAGGCCGATGCCGCGGCCTTCCTGGCGCATGTAGAGCAGTGCACCGCGGCCCACTGCAGCGATTTTGCCCAGGGCTGCATCAAGCTGGAAACCGCAGTCACAGCGCAGGCTGCCCAAAGCGTCACCGGTCAGGCACTCGGAGTGAATGCGGCAGAGCACCGGGGCGCCGTCATTTAACACGCCCAGTGAGAGCACTGCATGATCAAGCAGGTTCACATCACGAAAAATGGTGATATCAAAGACGCCGTGCTTGGTCGGCAGCTTAGCAGTCGGTCCCTGCTGAATAATTTCAGTCGAACGCACTTATATAAATCCAGTCTAAACAAAAAATAATCATGAAAAATTGCGGCACATTATACACTATTTTGCCCCGGCCGCCCGGTGCAGATCCAGGCGGCAGGCGGGGCTCAGCGCTGATAGAGCGAGGTCTGCTGCAGGAATTTGGCCGGGATCGGATGGTGCATTTTCAGGATGTAGCTTATCGGCATCTCTCCGCTCTGGCTTTCCACTGAGGCCTCACCCAGGCAGGTATAGGGCAGGGCCATCTTGTTCTTGTCTTCCTTGCGCTCGCGCACAAAGAGCAGAATCTTGTTGTCCGGGGCTTTGAGCTGCAGATCAGCCTTGCTGTTCTCCTTGGTGCTGTTCGGGCTCTGCCAGTGGAAGGTGCGCTCGTCAATGGAGTAGTCCTGATAGAGCGTTTGCGCGCTGTACTGCCCCAGCTCCTTGTGCAGGGTAACGAGCAGTACATTAGTTGCCTCTTCCTTAATATAGTTAAGCCCGGTGACCATGCCGGTGACGTTGGGTGAATTGAGCGCGGTCAGCAGTTGATCGCGGCTGTAATCGGCGTAGAGATCAAGAGCTGAGTTTTCGGTCAAAGGCTGCATCTTCAGTGCGGTGAGCTCAAACTGATATTCGATGATCTCCTGAAGTTCGCTGTTGATCTCCGGGGCGCGCAGAATGGCGGCAAGCTTGGGCAGATTGGCCTCATCGATGCTGCGGAACACGGTAATAAGCAGCATGCGCAGCCAGGAGGTAGATTTGAGCTGCAAAATCTGATCCGGATCGTCGGCGATAGTCTTTACAAAGCGCAGAAAACGCGGGCCGTTGACGCGGCTTAACTGCTGCAGCAGGCGTCTTGCCTGCGGATCATTGAGCATGGCGGTGGGCTCAATGAGATGGGCTTTGGCTTTTAAGCTGCCAAAGGTGTTTTTGTTGTAATACAAGTCCTCAAGCTTCAGGGAAAAGCGCCTTAAAAAGTTCTTTAGGGTCAGAGGCTCATTGAGATCGGCGCACAGGTTCAGGCGTCTGACCAGCGGCGCGGCACCGCGCTGCACGCTGCTGATGCTCTCAAGCACGTCATGCTGCGCCTTTTTCTCCAGCTCAATAAAGCATCCGGCCGGCAGATGGATAAAGCCCTGCTCAATTTCCTCTTTTATAGGGGAGGAGGCGGTGCGCAGGAGCTTTAAATAGCGGTCGGCGTAATAGAAGTTGCGCTGATCCGGAGCGATGAAATCAAGCACCAGAAGCTCATTCTTGCCCTCGCAGCGGCGCAGGCCGCGGCCCAACTGCTGCAGGAAAATGGTCAGGGAATGGGTGGGGCGCAAAAAGAGCACGGTATTGACCTCGGGGATGTCCACGCCCTCGTTGTACAAGTCAACGGTGAAGATGACCTGCAGCTGCCCGCCGCTGAGCAGACCCTGCACCTGACGGCGCTCCTCAGGTGTGCTCCTGGAGGTCAGCGCCCGGCTCTTGATGCCGGCGCGGTTGAAGTAATCGGCCATGAAGTTTGCGTGCTGCACACTGACGCAAAAGCCCAGGGCCTTAACCGCTGCGATGTCATCTGCGTAATAGCGCAGCTTCTGTGCAGCCAGATCGGCGCGCATCAGCGATTGATTTCCGTTAACAAAGATATTCTCAAGCTCGCGCTCATCATATTCACCGCCCTTGAGGTCTATATCATTGAGATCCACCACGTCAGAGACGCCAAAATAGGCAAAGGGACAGAGCAGGCCGCGCTCAATGGCCTCAGGCAGCTCGATGCTGGCACTTACCTGCCGGTCAAAGAAGGAGAAGATCTCGCGTCCGTCAGCCCGGTCTGGCGTAGCGGTAAGGCCCAGCAGGGTCACGGGCTTGAAGTGCTGCAGCAACTTTAGGTAGGAATCGGCTGCCGCGTGATGCACCTCGTCGATGATGATGTACTGATAAAAGTCCGGGGGCAGGGCTTCATACAATTTTTTGGAGTTCACCGACTGAATGCTGGCAAAGAGTGCGCTGTAGTCAGCTGCACTCTCACTGCCCATCAGCAGTTCACCAAAGTTTTGATCGCGCAGCACCTGCCTGAAGGTCACTGCAGCCTGGCGCAGGATCTCCGCGCGGTGGGCGATGAATAAAAAGCGCGGCATCACTCCGTGTTCTGCCTTCCAGGTTTTGGCAAAGCGCTTGAAGTCAAAGGCTGCGATCATGGTCTTGCCCGTGCCGGTGGCGGCGGTTACCAGGTTGTGCCAGACCCCGAGCACCTCGCGCTGCGCCTGCAGTTTGTCCAAAATCTGCTGCTGATAGTTGTAGGGCCGCAGCTCAAAGAACACCGGCCGCTCATCAAGCGGGGTAAAGCCCTGGGCTCTGCCGCCGTGCTTTTCCTTGTCCAGGGCGGCCTTAAGGCGCTGCACCCCGGCGCTATCAGGCACGAACACCTCAAAGTGCTCGTCGGCAAAATAATAGTCAAAGGCGTGGCAGATCTCGTGGAAAATGGCGCTGTCCTGTGCCTGTGCCACCTTGACGTTCCACTCTACGCCCGAGGTCAGGGCCGGGGCGCTGATATTGGACGAACCCACGTAGGCTGAGCCAAAGCCTGATTGGCGCTTGAAAATATAGGCCTTGGCGTGCAGGCGGGTGTAAAGGTTGTCATAGCAGATTTTGACCGTGGTATTGGGCAGGGAGGACAGATCAATCACCGCCTTGGCGTCAGTGGCGCCGATATAGGTGGTGGTAAGCACGTAAAGGCGCCCGCCGCGGGCGGTGTACTGCTCCAACATGCGCTTTAACTTAATGTAACCCTGCCATTTAATAAAGGAGACGATAAGGCAGATCTCGTCGGCGCTGGCGCATTCGGCCTTAAGCTCACTTAAGAGCTCATTGTCCCCGCAGTTGCCGGCAAAGAGGTGATTGAGCGACAGGGGCACGGCCGGGGCCTGAGGC
>JADINH010000031.1 GCA_017694225.1 Candidatus Avisuccinivibrio stercorigallinarum | reverse complement strand
CACGCGCACATCAAGGGCCATGGTGATGTGCTCTGAGCCGTGCCCTGTTAACATGGCCGCGCCAAAAGCGGGGTCTTTGACTGCGCTTGAGCCGATGACCACGCGCTCTACCCCGAGATCGCGCAGGGCTTGGACATCCTCCGCGCTGCGGATGCCGCCGCCGGTCTGAATGGGAATGGGGCTTTGTTTTACCAAATCAGCGATAAGCCTAAGCTGGCGCTTTTTAGGATCTTTGGCGCCGTCCAAGTCCACGATATGCATTAAAGGCGCGCCGCCTGCTGCCGCCTCTTTGATGCGCTCGAGCGGATCAAAGGCAAATTCGGTCTTCTGCCCGTAATCGCCCTGCTTTAAGCGCACCACCTTGCCGTCAATTAAATCAATGGCCGGGATGATCATTGTCTGTCTTTATTCCTTAAAAAGCTGAGTGCTGTTTACTGCCTGAAGTCTGCGCTGCTGCCTAGAGCTCAATGAAGTTCTGCAGCAGTTTGGCGCCGATGGCGCCGGACTTTTCGGGGTGGAACTGCACGCCCATAAAATTGTCTTTGGCCACGGCCGCCGAGAAGGGCATGCCGTACTCACTGCGCCCGATGGTGTTTTCACACACGGGAATGCAGTAGGAGTGCACAAAGTAGAAATAGGAGTCCTGCGGGATGCCGGCAAAAAGCGGGTGCTCATTATGCTCCACGGTATTCCAGCCCATGTGCGGCAGGCGCAGGCCGTGACTGTCAATTTTCTGCACTTTGGCCTTGATGATCCCTAAGGTTTGGATCTCACGGTCAGTACACTCAAGCGGCACCTCAGCTGAGGACAAAGCCTGCACCTGCATGCCAAGGCAGATGCCTAAAAGCGGCTTTTTGGTGTTAAGAATTAAATCTTTGAGCTGGAACTTTTCAATGCCGTCCATCACTGCCGAGGCAGTGCCCACGCCCGGCAGAATGTATTTGTCAGCGTGTTTGAGCTCAGCGGGGTCATTGCTGACCTCAGGCTCAAGGTTTAAACGCTTCAGGGCCTGCACCACGGAATTTAAATTGCAGGCCTTGGTGTCAATGATAAAAAGGCGCATTACTTCCTCCTTGTCCTTACAGCGCACCCTTGGAGGAGGGCAGCTCGGAGCCTTTGATTTCAATGGCCCGGCGCAGAGCGCGGCCAAAGGCCTTGAACAGGGCTTCAATCTGATGGTGGCAGTTGCCGTCTGTGACCTGCATGTGCAGGGTAAGTCCCATGGTGGTGGCGAGCGATGCAAAGAAATGCTCAGTCATCTGTGAGGGGAAATCTCCCACCATGCTCTCGGAGAATCTGCCCTTAAAATCAAGCACGTGATAGGGCCGCCCGGAGATGTCAAGCGCCACACGGGTCTTATCATCTGGATCGGTATTGATGCAATCGGCAAAAACCTCAGCATAGACCTCATCCATCGGCAGGGCAAAACCAAAGCGCCCGATGCCGCGCTTGTCGAGCAGGGCCTCTTTTAAGGCCTGCCCGAGCACCAGCGCAGTGTCCTCAATGGTGTGGTGGGCATCGACCTGCAGATCGCCTTTGGCCTCCACCACCATGGAAAAGCCGCCGTGCACCGCAATCTGATCGAGCATGTGATCAAAAAAGCCGATGCCGGTGTTAATGCGGCTTTGTCCCTGATGATCAAGATCAACGCTGACCTTAATCTCGGTCTCCTTGGTTTTGCGCTCAAGGGTGCAGACGCGCTCTTTGCAGGTAAGCAGATCGGCAATCTCGTTCCAGGTCAGCGCCTTTTGCTCACACTGCGCCGGCTCATGGATGGAGTTTTCGTCTTTGAGCAAAATGGGAGTGATCCCCATATTGCGGCCCATCTGCACGTCGGTTGCGCGATCGCCGATGAAATAAGAATGCGCTCTGTCCCAGCTGCCGTCCTTTAAGTAGGCCATGACAAGGCCGGGCTTGGGCTTTCTGCACTCACAGTGATCTTCAGGCTTGTGCGGGCAGATTAGCACCTGCTCAAACTCAATGCCCTGAGTGGCAAACAGATCAAGGATGAACTCATGGCTTAAAGTAAAGTGCTCCAGCGGGAATGAGTCTGTTCCCAGGCCGTCCTGATTTGACACCATGACAAAGGTATAGCCTGCGGCCTTGAGCTTTAACAGGGCCGGAATGACATTGGGCACCAGACGGATCTTGTGCAGGGCATCGACCTGATAATCTTCAGGCTCGGATACCAAAGTGCCGTCGCGGTCGATAAAAAGATATTTTTTCATGTTCATAAAAACGAGTAGTGGAGGTCTCTGCCTCCACTACCTTACAGGAAAATTGACTTATTGCAAAGCTGTCAGGGTGCGCATGACTTCATCAAGTTCCTCGGCACTGCCGATGGTGATGCGCAGGCAGTCATGCAGGCCGGGCTTGTCCACAAAGGAGCGCAGGATGATGCCGCGCTGTGCCATTTCATTGAAAATCTTCTCACCGTCGGTAAAACGCACCAGCACATAGTTGGCATCGGTGGGGAAGATCTCAGTGACGCAGGGCAGGGCCTTTAAGTGCTCAATCAGCTCGCCGCGGCGCTTGACGATTTCCTGCACCCGGTCTTTCATCATTGAGATGCCGCCGCGCGAGAGCGCCTGCCTGGCTATCTGATAGATGGGATCGGGCACCGGGTAAGGATCGATGACCTTGAGCATAAACTGAATGATCTCAGGACGGGCAATGGTGTAGCCGCAGCGGATGCCGGCTAAGGCAAAGGCCTTTGACAGGGTGTGCAGCACCACTACATTGGGATAGTCCTTGATGTATTTGACAAAGCTGTGCTCCGGGGCAAATTCGATATAGGCCTCATCCATCACGATGAGCACCTCAGGCAGAGCCTGCACCAGCTTTTCAAATTCCTCTTTGGCAAACACCGGGCCCAGCGGATTGGCCGGGCTGTCAATGAACACCGCCTTGACCTTGAAGTCTGCGCTGTTCACCGCCTCAACAACGGCATCGGCCTTTAAGGTAAAGTCGTTTTCGCGCTTTGCCACGGCCACTTTTGCCCGGTTGGTCTGTGCTGCAATCGCGTACATGCCGTAGGTGGGCGGGGCGATCACAATGCCCTCGCCGTACTCGCAGAAGGTGCGGATGATAAGGCCGATGGCTTCATCCGAGCCGCGTGAGAACAAAATGTTCTCCGGGCGCATGCCCACATATTCCGAGGCTAAGGCCAAAAGCTCAAAGGGCTGGCAGTCGGGGTAGCGGTTTAAAGTCGTAGAGTTGAAAAAGTAGAGCTCACTTTTGTAATACTCATTGGCATTTAAAAAAGTGTGGCCGTGTCCGCCGATGCGGCGGGCAGACTGATACGGGGTTAAAGCTCTGACGTGTGCACAGGCTAACTT
>JADINH010000030.1 GCA_017694225.1 Candidatus Avisuccinivibrio stercorigallinarum | reverse complement strand
ATCAAAAACTCAATAAAGATTTGCCGACCCTAATAAATTCGATCTTACAAGAAATTGGTAAGTTACTTGTAAACAGGGAAGGCGCATTACTTGGTAATAGCCCTAAAACTGCTTAAGGTGCTAGGCATGTTAGTAACTAACATTTTATTTGCTATAGCATATTGATCTTTCATAGATACCGGCTTATCTAATTTCCTTCTGTCAGCAAAATATTCTTCCCACTCTTCATTAGTCTGCGGATCGTTGCAATGTGCCTCTTTCGAATGTGTTGGTAAAGGTTTAGGTAACATGGATTAAAGCTCCTCACTCATTCGTGAATGTTATTTTCATATAGTGCAGCTGATAAAAACCTGCGCACGTCTATAATAAAAACATAGCAGATCTAAAGGCCTTGAGTTCTATTCTATACCATGGCCGAAGTCATTTGATTAAATCTTAAAAAAGAAATTTTTGCTGAAAATCAACGGTTTAAAAATAAATTATGGGCGGCTGTTTTAGCCGGGTTATTTGTATCTGTATCAGCAGAGCTGCTGCATATGTTTTGTTATGGCCTTGCGTCTTGTTGTTAATAAATATCATCTGCAGCCAGCCTGCACTAATTATTATCTGCCGTTGTTTTTTTGCTCATTGCGCAGATGCATATAGATGGCATCCCTGGAGATGTTGAGGATCTCCGAAATGCGCGGCACCGCCTTGCGCAGCTTGAAGAGGCCTTCATTGTTGAGGCGTACAATGATCTCATGCGTGCGGCAGCGCGCCGGGACGCTTTTGTCCTTGATGACGGCGTCCTGCACCTTGCGGACCTTGTTGGCAAAGAGATCGTCAATGTTGAGCGCAAAGTGCTCGCCCTCATCGGAAGCAGCTCCGGCTTTCTTTACGGCGGGGGTGAGCAGGGTGGCTGCCAGTTCATTGAAGGGCGTGGAAATATCAAAATTGATGCACAACAGCCCGATAGGGTGACCCATGACGCCGCGGATCACCGTGGTTACCGAGCGCATGGCATGCCCGTCTGCGTTAGTGGTGTGGTAGAGCCCGCTGTTCGGCCGGTTGCTGCGCTCGCAGTCCTGCAGCACGGAAAGCGCCTTGTCGGTAACCGGTGATCCTACCTGCCGCCCGGTCTTGGCTCCGTTGTGAATGGCGATCACTGAGTGGCTCAGATCAGCGAGGCTGTGCAGCACCACTTCACAGCTGCTGCCGAAGATGAGCCCGATGGACTCCACAATATGCTTGTAGCCGTCCAGGATCTGATGGTCAGCTTCGGTCAAATGGTAGGCTTCCAGTGTATTCATAATGTTCTCAAAAAACTTTTCAGCATGCGGCGCTCAAATGCCAGCCCCGCCTTATTATAGGGCACAAGACTGCAAATAGGCAGATTTCGCTCAAAGAAATGTGAGCGAACTTCAAAATATGTTGAGAATATCACCATTTGCCGCCCGCGCAGCGCTTCAGCTCAGGACGGAGAGTACTGCAGCAGCATCTCAGGTGCTTTTTCCTGCTCCTTTTTAGTGCTGCACCGCGCTCAACTTTCCTCAAGATTTTGTTTAGTTATCGCGGCAGGATTCGGCAATGCCTGCCAGGCATAAAGCCGCTTAAAGCAGATGCAAAGCCGATGTTTTCGCTATTTGGCCGCCTGAATAAAGGATATTTGAACTTTGCAACAATTTTTGAGGAAATCAATTTTTTGTGATTTAGATCAATTTCTTTTGCTTCAGTAAACACTATATTGAGTGCCGCAAAGTAAGCATACTTTGCGTCTGCGCTGCAGGCGGCATACACTCCGGCCGTCTGGGCTGCAGCCAAAGCAGTTTTAAAAAAACTTACTGTCACGAAACGGAGTGCTTAAATTTTGGAGCCGCTATGAAAAGCGTTGTAACATCCGATAAAACCCCGGCTGCTGTAGGCCCCTACAGTGCAGCCATTGTGCACGACCATACCGTCTATGTATCCGGCCAGCTGCCGATTGATGCTGTCAGCGGCACCATGCCCGAGGGCATTGAGGCCCAGACCCGCCAGAGCCTGACCAATATCAAGCATCTGCTTGAGGCCTGCGGCTCTTCCATGGACAAGCTCTTAAAGACCACGGTGCTTTTGCATGACATCAATGACTTTGCTGCCATGAATGCCGTCTACAGTGAACTCGTTCCCGGCCCCTTCCCGGCCCGCAGCGCTTTTGCGGTCAAGGATCTGCCCAAGGGAGCTTTGGTTGAAATTGAGGCCGTTGCCGCCAAATAGGGAGAATGACCATGAGCAGAAAAGTAAGAGAAAAGAAGGAGCTTACCTTCTTCTGGGCGATTGTCCCGGTATTTGCGATGATCCTGTTCCTTGGTGTGGGCTACATCGCCCTTAATCTGCGCGCTGAACCGATGATCCTGCTTTCAGCCGCCACTGCTTCCATCATTGCGTACTTCCACGGCTACAGCTGGGGCGATATTCTCGATGCCATCGTGGAGAAGCTGGCCAAGGCCATGCCGGCCATTTTGATCCTGATCACCGTGGGCTTCCTGATCGGCGCCTGGATGATCGGCGGCACCATCCCGATGATGGTGTACTACGGCCTGAAGTACATCGATCCGAGCTACTTCTATGTGGCCGCCTTCCTTTTAACTGCCATCACCGCCACCTGCACCGGCACCTCCTGGGGCTCGGCCGGCACCATCGGTGTGGCTCTGATGGGTGTGGCTGTGGGCCTTAACCTCAGCCTGCCGGTTGCCGCCGGTGCCATTTTGAGCGGTGCCTACTTTGGTGACAAGTGCTCACCGCTGTCAGATTCCACCAACCTGGCCTCCATTGCCGCCGGTTCTCCTTTGTATGCGCACATCGCCCATCTGTTCTGGACCACCGGACCGGGCTTTATCATCTGCTGCATTGCCTATACCTTCATCGGGCTCAATCAGCATATCGGACACATCGACACCCCCGAGCGCATCGTGGAAATCACCTCTTCCCTGGAGGCAGTCTACGACTTCAACCTCCTGGTGCTGCTCCCGCCGGTGGTGGTGCTCGCAGGCTCCATCCTGCGCCAGCCGACCATTCCGGTGCTGTTTTTGGCCTCTGTCATCGCCATGTTCTGCGGCTCAGTCTTCCAGGGCTTTACTTTAAGCCAGATCTGCGAGACCGTGATCGGCGGCTTCAGCCTTTCGATGATCCCCAATCAGGAAGCAGTGGCGGCCTTCCCGCCTGATGTCTCCAGACTGCTTGAGCGCGGCGGCATGGTGTCCATGATGGGCACCCTGGTGATCTGCTTCTGCGCCTTTGCCCTGGCAGGCTCCATGTCTGTGGCCAACTCCCTTAAGATCATCATTTCCGTGTTCTTAAAGGGCGTGCACTCAGTCTTCAGACTGATTGCCACCACCCTGGTGTCCACCATCCTCATTTGCGGCATTACCTCCAACGGCCAGCTCTCAGTGCTGCTGCCGGGCGAAATGTTCAAGGAGACCTACAAAAAGTTCGGCCTGGCGCCGACCAATCTGTCGCGTACCGCTGAGGACGCCGGCACTGTGGTTGAGCCTATTCTGCCCTGGACTGCCGCCGGTGTGTACATGGCTACCATGCTCGGCGTTCCTACCTTAGAATATCTGCCGTGGGCATTCTTGAACTATACCGGCATGATCTTCGCCTTAATCTGGGCTGCCACCGGGATTGGCATTACCCGTCTGCCCAAGACTGCCGAGGACAAGTAACAGGGAGAATCGCAAATGGATTTTGATCGTGTAATCGTGCGCAGGGGAACGGACTGCGCCAAATGGGACACCTTCGATAAGATTTACGGCGGCACTGACTTAATTCATGTGGGCTGCGCCGACATGGACTTTCAGTCCCCGCCGGAGATCTGTGAGGAGCTCAAACAGGCCGTAGAGCACGGCGTGTTCGGCTATACCGATCTGTCTGATAAATTTTACAGCGGCATCTGCAGCTGGTATCACAGCCGTCATCAGATTGAGGTCAAGCCAGAGGAGATCATCTTCACCCCGCGCATCAACATTGCCTGTGGTCTGTGCATTGAGGCCTTGACCCGACCGGGTGACAAGGTGATCTTAAATGCCCCGGCTTATCCGCCGCTGTGCCAGGCAGCTGAGGACAACGGGCGGACGGTGATCGAAACTCCGCTGAAGGCCTCTGGTGACAGCTTTGAGCTCGATCTTGAAGCCCTGGAAAAGGAAGTGGATGACAAGACCCATTTTATGGTGCTGGTAAATCCCCACAACCCGACCACCCGCTGCTGGACGCTCACGGAGCTGCAGGCAGTGGCGGACTTCTGCGTCAGACACGATCTTTATCTGTTCTGCGATGAAATTCATGGCGATTTTGTCAAACAGGGCTGCACCTTCCATTCCATCCTGGAGTGCAGCGGGCCCATTCGCGAGAGGCTTATCGTGGCCAGCTCGCCTGCCAAGACCTTTAATGTGATGGGCTGTCTGGTTGCCTACCTCATTATCCGCAATCCCAAGCTCAAGGCTGCTTTTTACCGCGAGATCCAGCGCGTGGGTGAGCACAATCCCTCGCTCTTTGCCAATGCGGTGATGCGCGTGGCCTATCAGCAGTGCGCCTGGTATGTAGATGAGGTCAATGCCTATATCGACGGCAATGAGGCTTACATCAGACAGGAGTTTATGCGCCTGTTCCCCAAACTTGAGATCAAGCGCCGTGAAGGCACTTATCTCTTGTGGATGGACTTCAATCCGGTGTTTGAAAGCGAGAAGGACATGATGGCCTATTTCATCGATGAGGCCCGGGTGGAGATTTATCCGGGCTCACACTTTGGCCGGGCGTTCTCGGGCTACGTGCGCTTTAACCTCGCGGAGGCCCGGCCGCTGCTTGAGGAAATAGTGCGGCGCATGGAGGCGGCCTTAAAGCGCGGCCCTGCCGGACTTAAGGCATAAGTTTCTTAAACTTCATTATTATTCTGCTTACTTACGGCATCAGCAGTCCTCTGCGGTGCCGTTTTTAATTGAGGCAGTCCAGCAGCTTTGCTGCCAGCTCATAAAGCTCCGGCCGCTTAATGTTGTCCCAGTCTTCAAGCTGCAAAGTGCCGTCCTCATCTTCGCTGCAGCCATACAGGTTCAGCACAGCCGGGATAAAGCTGAAGCTGCGCCCCGCGGACTTGAGCACCGCGCCCATGCGCCGGCAGAGTTCCTTTTTGATGATAAGCGCCAGGAAAAACACAAACAGCCGCCCTGCAATGTTGGCAGGATATTTGACCTTAGTTGGCAGGCAGCGGCGGCTTAGCAGTTCGTCAAAGAATTTGCAGTCACGCTCGCGCTCCTGCATGAGCTTGAGGATGCGCCGCTGGCTTAACTTAAGCTCAGGACTGGTCAGCAGCATAAAAGTGCCGGCAGCTTTCTTTTGCTCTTTTAGGTAAGCCGGATTTTGGGTGTATGCAACGCTGTTAAGGTCGGTGAGCTCCTTTTGCGCCAGATCCGGGCTGTAGTAGAACCAGGCCTTAAGTCTTACCTGGTCCCAGGTGATGCTGCGGCTGGTGCCAAAGAGCTCTTCCTTATCGTCAAGCTCAGGATCAGCAGGCAGCGCTGTTTTTAATTGCTCTTTGTTTTTGCTGAAGGCCAGGCGCTGCTGCTCCAGAACATCGTCATCCACCGCTGTCACCTCAGTTGACGGCTGCGCGCCGATAAAATCGACCTTCAGGGAGGTGAGAGCCTTGAGGTAAGCGGGGGTGACGAGGTCGCGCAGCGGGATCAGCACGAGCTTCTGCGGCGCTGCGCAGTGCTGCCGGGCGTTTTGCAGGGTGCTCTTAACTGCATACTCCGGATCTTTTGCCTCAAAGTAAAAGGTAAAGCAAAGCGGCATGCCGCTGCGGCAGTCGCAGATTAGGTAACAGCTGAAGTACTCTGAAGGACCAACCGGGCAGGGCTCATAGGGATCGTCCTCGGGCAGGTTATCGCTTATCTGAAAGCACACTGCCTGGCTCGACTTGCAGCGTTGGTTCCAGTCCTGAAAGAAAAGCGCCAGGGTCTTTTCATTAATGATGGCAGGCAGCCTGCGGCAATATGCATCGTCTATATCAAGCGCCAGCGGCCAGACGCTCTCTTTGCGCGCTGCCAGCTCTATATTCCCGCGATCCGGTGAGCCGTCCTGGGTGCAGATACTTGCGAGCAGGCAGAGTTTGTCGGCATTGTCAGGCCGAAGTGCTGCTGCAGCAGGGTATAAAGGCCCAGCTCCTGCAAAATCCGGTCGCAGACTACCGGCCAGCAGGGCAGCTGTGGCTCAAGTCCAGGCCTCCAGGTTCTAAAGGTTTTTACGGACTTCCTTGCAGCTTTCGCGCCTGCAGCCGTCCTGCCGGCAGCTTTCGTTCCCGCAGCAGTTTTGCTGCCAGGGCTTAGCGGTCTGTGCCCGGGCATTGCGGTGTCGGCGGGATCAACATCCGGCAGCGGCAGGGAGAAGTGCTCGTAATAGAAGGTATTGGGGTGCATCTGCTTTCCGCCGGTGCCCGGGATGATTTTGCCGATGATCCGGCGTTTGCGGCTGGTGCGACGTTCTCCGTGCTCGTCCTTCCAGTCATCGAGCAGCGCCAGGACGTAGATGTCCTCAGAGCCGTCTTTGGAGCTGCCGGCTTTGCTTCCGGCGCGCTTTTGTTTGAGCACCTGATGCTCCGGCACCGGAACAGAAATCGAGGTATAGAGCATATTTAAATCCTAATTGCCACTGAGCGGACTGCACGTCCTGGCAGAACGCAGAAACTGCAGCGCCTGAGCGCAGTTATCACACCGCTGCGCACTTTTATCAAACAATGTAATACAAAAGTTTTAACTTTATTGCCTTTTGTTATATAACTCAGCCGTGTTATGGTGTAACGGCGTAATGTTATTAGACGCCTTCAGCATAACACGAAATGGCTTGTGGGAGAACTGCTGGTGTGACTGCCAAGGTCTGGTCACAATGCAAAATTCTGTTGATGGTTGTTCAGGCAGGGGGAGAGCTGTTTGCTTTTGTTTAGATTTCTATAAATAAAATCTCCGCGGGGCTGAGCTCCAGCGGAGATTTTGCAAAGTGCCATTTCAGGCGCTACTATTTACTTGAGCAGATGGCTCAGCAGATCAGACTTGCCAAAGCCGCCCGATTTTGTCAGCAGGGCAGTGCCTTTAAGCGGTCCAGTCATAATGGTGGTCAAAGGAACACCAGCTGAAGCCGAGAAGTGAAGCTTGAGCTGCTCAATATTTTCAAGCTTCATGAAGGCGTTGGTGCCGTCGCCGCCAAAGATAATCACGCTCTGAAATTTGGAGCTCTCTAAAGCAGTTTTCGCTAATGCGGCCATGTTTTGTGCAATAGTAGTGGCTGCAGAAGCAACATTGACAGAAGCTGCCAGAGCTGCTGGATTTGCAAGAATGATTAATTGTTTGGACGGCAGGGCTGCCAGCGCCTTGATTTGTGCCTGCAGACCAGGCTGCGCCTGTGCATTGAGCAGCTGGTTATTTGCAGGAATAAACACGGTGCTGCCTGTGCCGCGCTCAGTGTTTAAAAATGTCTCGACCTGTTCCTGGCTTACTGCATGAATGCTGGAAATCAGACACAGTGTGCGCCCCAAGTCCGGAAGGGTCTTGTCAGCTGACTCCTGAGGATCTCCCGGGTGCAGACAGGATGCCAGACCGGCTGAGCCGACCGGAATGACGGCAGGGCCGAGTTTTTCCACTGCTTTGCCAAGCTCTTTAAGATCAGTCATGTCCTTGGCATCAACGATCAATACCTTTTCCTCAGCCTGCTTTATCTTGTCAGCTAAAGTGTCAGCATCAGCGCTGGATAAAGCACGGGAACCAGGGATTAAACCGGTCATGACGGCAGTGGGCACCGGGCAGATGCGATCTTTGCCTGACGGGGTCTCGTTTACCGGAACACCGTTGACATAGAGCACGCCGCCTTCAATGGTACGTCCCATCACCGGGTATGCCGGGCAGATCACAGCTTTGGCATCGGTGTGAATTTTGGACCACTCCTGCAGGGCTCCTGCAATCTGATAACGGACAGAGCCGCGCATGGTCGAATCGATCTTCAGATAGATGCGTCCGGCGCCGCATTTGGCTGCCTGCATTACTGCCTGTGCCGTAAGCTCTCTGCCTTCTTCTCCTTTGGCTCTGCAGTTGGTGCTCACAGCGAACACCTGAGCTGCGGAAAAATCAGCACGGTCAAGTACAGCAAGATCACGCAGCAACACGGTCTGATAGCTGGCATCAGCGAACATCACACCGGTATCATTTGCGCCGGTCAGATCGTCTCCGATGACTAAAAGTGAATTATTGCTGCTCATTTTTAGGCCTCTGCTTCTGCCTTAATGCCGCCCTGCTTCTTCATTACATAAGCTGCCAGCAGCGGAGCTACAATAGCGGATACCAGAACCGCAGCGGCTACCTGAGCGGTTGCAGTCTGTACGAAAGGTGCCATGGCAGGATCTGCCTGGGCCACGATTTCAGGGGTGATGATGGCGTTGCCTGCGGTGGTACCAGCAGCAAAGCCCATGCCGGACATATTGCCGCGTCTTAAGATGTACTTATAGCCTGCATAGCACATCAAGCCGGTGAGCACGGTGAGGATTAAGCCTAAGATAAGGCCGGTGGCACCGCCGGTGACGATGGCAAACAGATTGATGCCGGTGCCAAGGGAGAATGAGAAGAACGGAATGACGATGGCGCCGGTAGGACGCAGCAGATCAGTCCACTTCGGATCCAGATTGCCGACGATCATGCCGATGATGAGCGGAACCACGGCAGCAATGATCAGGGTTACTGGAATAGAGGCAATGCCTGAAACACCAAGGAACAGCATCACGAAGAACGGGCCGTCATTGACTGCAGATGCAATGTAGGCGCCGCGGTCGGTGCTGTTGCCGTACTTACCCGCCACAGCCAGCCAGATGCCGCCGTTGGAGTTGCACGCAATGGTGAGAATGGACAGAATGGATACGCCCAGCATTGCATTGGTGCCCAAAGCTTTGAACAGTGCAACGATTAAAATGCCTGGAACAATGGTTTTAAACAGCAGAATGACACCGGTGTGAGCCAGCACGGGGCCGGAGCTCTTGACGGTGATCTGCATACCGGTTGCAAAGATCAACAGTGCGATCAAAGCCGTGGATGAGGTTTTGAACAGCGCGGTGGTGAATGAACCGATATTTAGCAGATCTGGTGCAAAGGTTCCGAAGATGGAGCCCAGGATCAATGGAATGACCATGGTTCCGCCTGGAATTTTGTTCATCAGATCATAAAGAGGCACAATTGCCTTAGGTTGATCGCTCATAGTTTCACTCCTATCTGATTAAATACAACAAGCGAAATGACTGCAGAGCCGTGCTCTGCAGCCGGGAAACGGTTAATCAAGTCCAAATTTGACCTTGGCCATCTGTGCACCTATGCGCAGAGCCTCCAGCATGGATTCAGGATCAGCAATGCCTTTTCCTGCAATTTCAAATGCCGTGCCGTGGTCAACTGAGGTTCTGATGCAGGGAAGGCCTACAGTTATGTTGACACCGGAGGAGAAGCCCAGCACTTTAAGCGGGATATGTCCCTGATCGTGGTACATCACCACCACGATGTCGAACTCGCCCTTGTTGGCGGCACGGTGAAACACGGTGTCCGGGGCAATCGGCCCTGAGACATCAAGGCCCTCGGCTCTGGCAGCTTCGCAGGCGGGGATGATTTCCTTAATCTCCTCATCGCCAAACAGGCCGCCTTCGCCGCAGTGCGGGTTGAGGCCGGACACGGCAATGCGCGGCTTGGCAAAGCCCATCAGCTTTAGGGTCTCATCTGCCAGATGAATGACCTTGAGCACACGCTCTTTGGTGCAGGCATCGCAGGCCTTTCTTAACTGAATGTGGGTGGACACGTGGATGACGCGCAGCTTGGGGCTGACCAGCATCATGGAGTAGTCCTTGGTGTGGGTCAGGTTGGCCAGGATCTCAGTGTGCCCGGGGTACGGGCAGCCTCCATCATGCAGTGCCGCTTTGTTTAAAGGTGCAGTAACAATGGCGTGTATGGAGTTGTCAGCGGCAAAAGAGACTGCCTTTGCAATAAATTCGTATGCTGCCTTGCCGCAGGCGGCGTTTACCTGGCCAAAGGGCACATCCTCAGGCACATTGTGCAAATCAATGACTTCAATGCGCTTTACTGAAGGCTCAGCTTTGGCAGGATGATCAATGGTGTGCACCTCAACTTTATCTGCAGCGCCGATGATGCCAGCAGCGCGCTTGATTTGCGAGGCGTCGCCAAAAACCACCGGAGTGCAGATGTCGTAGATCTCCGGTGTCAGCAGTGCTTTGACGGTGATTTCAGAGCCAATGCCGGCAGCATCGCCCATGGTTATTCCAAGTACAGGTTTCTTCTTCATGTGTTCCTTCCTTTTTGTTCCGCCTGAGCAGAGACGGTTATGGTTAAAAACTTAAGTATCCTCACATTGAGAATGTGCCGCGGTTCAGTCCATAAAGACTGCAGCAGGTTTCATGAGGGATCGGATCGCCTGCCGCAGGAGAGTCTATGGATTGAAGTAAGGAGGGGGTAAACCCAAATAAATCTGAATAAAACAATCTGCAAATTGTCTTGCGTGATTGAAAATAATCAAAATGCGCAGAACTTCTTAAATCAAGTTTTACTGCAGCTGCCTGCACGTTACATAAGCTGCCTAAAAGCCTTGTTTTCGGGCTTAAAGCGGGAAATGGGGCTTGAGTGAAAGCCTTTTTTACATGATTGACAACGAGGTTATACAACATGGTGCATTTCCTAAAACTTAACCACAGCTGATTATATTCAATAATTGAAGATTGCAAACGATCAAATGTATGAGTTTGTGATTAAAGTCACGCAAATATGTGATTTAAATTAATCAGGACAGCATTTAGGCTTACAGGCGTGATCCGCTATAATTAAAGCTGAATATTAAATTGAGGCAGAAAATGGCTGATGACAGATCCAAGCAAATTATTGATTATTTAAAGCAGCATAATCTGGTGACGGTCAATGAACTGGTACAAATCACAGGTGCATCTGCTGCCACCATCCGCAGGGAGCTGGTGCGTCTGGATAAGGATGGGGTGGTATACCGCGTACATGGCGGTGTGACCCTGCACCGCTTTGTGGCAGATCAGCCCACTACCTCACAAAAAGAACGGGTGCACCCGGATGAGAAAGCTGCAATCGCAGCTGCAGCTGTCAAGCTTATCAAGCCCAATGACGCCATTGTGCTCGATGCCGGCACCACCACCATACAGATTGCACGCGGCGTGCTGCATATGCCGCTTAGGGTCATCACCAATGATTTGCGCATTGGCCTTTTGCTGGCTGAATATCAGCAGATTGAGACTTCACTTACCGGCGGCAGCATTGACTGGTCTTCGCAGTCCTGCATCGGGCCGCATGCCACTTCCTTTTTACAAACGATTCACCCGACCATCACCTTTGTGTCCTGCAATGCTTTTTCAGTGCAGACTGGCATCACGGCTCCGACCTTTGATAAGGCCTATATGAAAAGAACTTTGCTCCATCAAAGCGGCAGGAGGGTGCTGGTGGCAGACAGCAGCAAGTATGGGGTGACGCAGCTTTTTGAGGTGGGGCCGCTCGCCGATCTCGACGTCATTATCACTGACAAGGGCCTCAATGCTGCTGCAGCTGAGGAGATCAGAACGCAGGGCATTGAGCTGATCCTGTGTTAGCTGATGCCTTAAGGAGCTTTAAATGGCAGCAGCATGTCAGGGCGGCACTGGGGCTGGCTGAAGCTGCGGCTCTGCTGCGGCAGATAAGCATTAGGCTGTTTTAAAAGAAGCATGTTTAAAGCCAAGAATAAGGGAAAAGCCATTAAAAACTTAAAAATCAGACAGCGCTCAAAAGTCTGTTGTTTAAAAGTCTTTGGTCTGTCTGGATCTGTTAAACTTGGATCTGTGCCGATTGAACGGCTCTTGGTTTTTAACCAAGACTGCGGCCTGCACTGCCGGGCGCTGTGTTCTTTGTCAAGATGTGCCTGCGTGATCTATTTTTGTAATTTTCTTCTCCGCGTTGTCCGGAGGTTTTTCTCGCATGTTCGAGGTGTGATCCGTGATGGTCTTAACTTCTCCGCGTTGTCCGGAGGTTTTTCGATCACAATGGCGATTGTGGCGGTCAGGCCTGGTTCTTCTCCGCGTGTCCGGAGTTTTAATCTCTATGCCCCCTCAGCCTGCTGAGGGGAGCATTTTTGCGCTGCTTATGTAGCGCCTGCAGCCTTTTCAGAAACTTCAGCAGTTGGGCTGCTGGTCCTGTTTCTGCTTTTCCGCTTTTTCCTTGTTAATCTCAATTACCTTTTTATGGAAGTAGTCGTAGATTAATTCGTCAGGGATCTCTACTCGGATGTCGTTTTCAGCTCTGCCCTGGCGGACCATGGTCCAAGGTGTGCCCGGCAGATGGGTTGCAGCAGCTAACTCTGCCTGGCTGTAGCCTTTGTACAAATCCCACATATCTTTGATAAATCCTGCCAAATTAGGATTTTCAAGAGTCAAAGTGGTGTTGGTGATCACAAAGGTGCCGTCGATGTAACG
>JADINH010000219.1 GCA_017694225.1 Candidatus Avisuccinivibrio stercorigallinarum | reverse complement strand
TCGATGAGCAGCACCAGTGAGCGCGGTTCAAGTTTCTGCCTCTGTATAAATGAGCCAAACTCCAGGGCGGCCTCATCGGGGCTGAAGTTTACCGCATATCCGGCACGGTGCAGGGCCGCGCCAAGCAGGGCAGCAAAGCTGTGCTTAAAGTCAGCAAAGCGCTCTGGCAGGGTGGAACCTCGCAGGTGCAGCCTGGCAAAATCAAGGCGGATGACCGGGCGGCAGGGCTCGTCCCACAAGTGCGCACGCTCAATCTCAAGACCCTGGAACTGCTGCAGGCCGCGGGCAAACAACATATCAAGAGTGTTTATCAGGGTGGTTTTGCCAAAGTACGGCGGCCGCATTAAGCGGACAAAGCGCAGTTTTGCCAATTGGGCAATGAGGCCTGTTTTGTCTGCATAGACCGCGCCGCTGGGGTACGAAGTTGTCAAAATTGCAGATGAAGCACAGTCAGGCGCAAGGGGCATAGGATTTAACATGGGGGTATTCTCTTTTTTAATTGCATGCACGCGGTGCACGGGAAAACATTGGGCTTAATTTTAGCATTCAGCGCCTGTGCAGTGAGCGCCGGTGCCGGCCTTTATGCACCAGAGCTGACGGTGCCTTAAGGCAGATGGTGAAAAGTTAATGCAGGGCGCGGCCAAAGCCATTAAAATACTCAAAAACGTTTTTTCATTTAGGCAGGGCGCTGCGCCTTGTCTGTAAGTTTAAGGCAGGCTTTATGAGACCCCTGAAGGCCCTGGCATTTGGCTGCTGCATGGCTTTTGCCCTCAGCGCTGCAGCCTTTGAAGAGACCACACAAAACAATGTGCCGGACAGCGTGATTTTTCACAGCTATCCCGTTACTGAAAACACTCAGATTGTGGGCAGTGATGACACCTATCTTATCGATCCCAATGGAGTGACCACGCTTGAATACGTGGCGGCGCACTATAAACTCGGTCTTTCCAACATGATTGAGGCCAATCCCTTAGTAGATCCGATTGTGCCTTTAAAGGGCAGTCATCTGACGGTGCCCACCAGGCTTATTCTGCCTGATACCAAACGCGAGGGCATTGTGATCAATACCCCGGAGATGCGCCTTTATTATTATCACGACGAGGTGGTGGACGTGTTCCCCATCGGCATCGGTGAAGTGGGCAAAGGCACTCCGCTCAACTGGGTCACCAAGGTCGAAAGAAAGCGCGCCAATCCCACCTGGACGCCGACTGCGCAGATGAGAGCGGAGGCAGCTGCTGCAGGTGAGCCGCTGCCTGCGGTGTGGCCGGCCGGTCCTGACAATCCGATGGGCCTGTTTGCCCTCTATATCGGCAGGCTGTACGCCATTCACGGCACCAATGCCGACTTCGGCATCGGCCTGCGCGTCAGCCACGGCTGCGTGCGCCTGCGCCATGACGATATTGAATATTTGTTCAACAACGTGCCGGTGGGCACGCGCGTGGAGTTTATCAACAAGCCGGTCAAGTATGTCAAAACTCCGGACGGTGCGGTGTACATCGAGGTGCATCAGCCGCTCTCGCGCAGCGTGGAAGAGTTTGAACAGGATGTAAATCAGCCCTTTGAGTTTACTGCCGCGGACAAGGAATTTTTTGCAGATCCGGACATTGATCAGGAACTGCTGCAGCAGGCACTGCGCGAGCGCACCGGCCGCGTGACCATGTTAAACCAGCCGGTGTTCTAGTCCCGGCAGACTGTGCTGCCAGTACTTCTCAAAAGCTCTGATGCTCAGGCGTCAGGGCTTTTGACACAACATAAAAAGACCATTTCGGAGGGTGTATGCGTAAAGCTCTGTTCTCTGTGCTGGCTGTTGCCTTAAGTGCTCTGCTTTTGACTACAGCCCAGGCAGCTGCGCCCGATGACAGCGCTGCACCCTCCGCTGACGATGCCCTGCCCATGGACGCTGCGGCCGTCTCCTCGCTTTTAATTGACAGGGCCGCCGAAAGTGCCACCCAGGCTGCCCAAAAGATGGGTTTTAACCTGGAGCCCTACCTTAAAGGGCGCTCTTCCCTTGATTTTTATGAGCTCGGGCCGCTTAACTTCTGGATGCAGCTCAATCCTGCCAATGCCGATGAGATTTTGCGCCGCTACGGCCTGTCAGCCACTCTGCTGCCATCAGAGAAACTCAATACCCTGCTCACTGACGGAAAAGCCCGGCCGCTGCGCTACTTAAGCGCGCTGCTGTTAGTCGACAGCCGCCACCGCGCCCAGGTGCAGCTGCCCCTGCTGATGGCAAGGGCTGCTGATGGGGCGCAGAAAGTCAGCGCCCAGCCGCTGCTTACGCTGGATACTGACGGGCGCAGCGCCTTTTTAAATGAGCTGCGCCTTAAAAGCAATATCATTGCCGCCAACCGCGCGGCCGGTCTTGAGCCGGTGAAAAAGAGCGCAGAGAACAGTGTGGAGGAACAGGCCCTGCGCGGGCCGGATGCTCCTGAAAGTGAGCACGGGGCGCTGCTTATTTCCATTCCAGAGAGTGCTGCCAGGGCCGGGGCCTCACTGCTGCAGCAGGCGCTGCCCAATGACGGCATGCGTTTTAATCTGCCGGCGCTGGCGCTGCGCGGCATGCTGCAGGAGCTGGTGATGTACAGCCATGTGGATCAAGAGGGCTTCAGGCAGCCGGCCTCACCCTTTGACCGCCATCTCTATGCGCGCTTTGCCGATCATTTTGTGGCAGGGGACAAGTTTGCTGCATTGGGACAGGGCTGCTCGCTTGAGGCGCAGTACAACTGCGGCCTGTACTTTGTGGGGCCGGAGGTCTCAAAGGTGCTCAAAGATGCAGGCCGGAACTCGGTGTTCTACATCAAAGATGATCTGTACGGCATTCCGGTGCTGATTGAGCCAGGCGGGCTTATCAAACTCAAGCTGCGCTCGACTTTGCTGTCAAACTCAGGCTTTGTCAATTACGGCAATTTGACTGAGGTGGAACTGGCGCTGCTGCAGGATCTGGGGCTTAACCTGCCCCGGCAGTCTTTTTACGGCCGATCCATTTATGCAGACGGCGGGGCGGCTAAGAAAAATGAGGTGCAGGTAAATTTAAATTTCTCCCATTTTGATCCGGAACGCAAGAGCTATACCAAAAAGCCCTCGCTCTTTCCGATGGCGGTGGGCGTGCATCTGTACGGCTCTGACAACAACGTGATTTACAACGGCTCAGCTTCCATCGGCTCTGACGGCGCGCTGGGCGTGCGCATTGACGGCTCGAAAAATCTGTTCACGCTGCCCTATAAAACCACGGTTTCTGTCTCGGGTGCCGGATCGGCGGCCCTGGCTTTAAGCTCCGGGCGTGACAACCTTCTGAACATAGCAGGCACCCTGCGCGCCACCGGGCCTGACAGCAGCGCCTTGGTAGTGGCGCGCGGCAGCAATGTCTTTTCAAATTACTCTGAGCGCCAGGGCTCCTATCTTTTAGAAGGCGCGGGGCCGGTGTCACTCTCTTCGCTGCCTGCAGAACTAAGCGGCCCTGCAGCCTCACGCATCAATATCAGCGGCAGCCTGGAGGGCAGGCGCTCTGCGCTCTTTGTGGCCCGCAGCTCATACGTGGGGGATATCAATCTGCTCTCACAGGCCAGGATAAAGGGCGATATCGCAGTGCTCTTTGAGCCTACCCCAAGCCAGCGTGAGCTGATGCACGAGGCCGGCCTCAACACCGAGGAGCTGGAGCTGCGCCTTAATCTTGCTGCCAGTCTGCAGGAGGCTTTGAACTTTGAGGAGATAAGCCGCGAGGGCGACCCCAAGGCCCAGATTAAGATAGAAGGGCAGATTTACGGGCCTAATTTAGGGCTGTGGCAGTGGGGCGGCACTTCTGACATCGAGGGCAGCATCAATGCCCGCACCTTGTATCTGCGCCGCTCGGTGATGCGCCTTAACATGATGCCGGGCCAGAAAACTGAGGTCAAATACCTGCGTTTAAACCGCGGCTCAGCTCTTGATTTGTTAAACGGCCAGGTGGACACCCTGCAGGTGACCGAGCGTGCCTTTGTCAGCGCCAAATCCAGCCTGCGCGTGGATGTGGATGCAGACGGTGCGCTGCTTGACAATCTGGTGTTTGACCGGGAACTGGCCGCTGACACCGGCAGATTAATTTTGGAGCCGGGCGTGAGCTATGACACCTTAAAGCGGCTGCAGGCCAATCCCAAGACCTTTCTCACCTTTTTGCAGAACTTTGTGTCAAGCGCCAATGAAATGCTCAAGGATCATTCCACCTATGTAAGCTTCCCGCGCCATATCTGGGATATTGCCGGCTCCTACGGCCGGGAGATCAACTGCTCAGCCCGCGGCTGCCGCATCGGTTCCTTTGTGCGCGACAGCGGCAGTGAGCAGGACACTGAGCCCTGGCAGTATGCGCTCAGCGCCGGCGGCTTTGTGGTGCTGCTTGGCGGCACCTGGCTCTATCTCAATGCAGGCCGCCTGCGCCGGGCTTTGCGCCGGCTCAGGGATTTCCTTGCGCGCTGATTTGTGGGGAGGATCACGCTTTTTGCGGCCGAAAGAGGGCCAAAATGCGCTGTGCAGCGCTTTTGACCGGCTTTTTGGTTTAAAGCCGGCACTGCAGTGCGGCGCGGATCACAACTTGTAAAACGCAAGCTTAAAAAACATTGGTCTGATCACATTTTGAGGATTTTTCTCTGCCTTTTGCTAAACTTGTATACTAGAATACTGTCATCGCCAAGGAAGAAACGGGCTGTTTTTGTGGACTGTCCGTCAGATTTGAAATTTGGCACACAGGATATAAGTCATCAGATGTTATATTGAGGCAGATGCAATTTTGCCTTGTATACATAAAAAGGAAGGAGAAAACCCATCATGATGCACATGACTATGCGCTGGTACGGTCCTGATATGGACAGCATCACCTTAAAGCAGATCCGCCAGATCCCTGGCATGGAAGGTGTGATCACCGCCCTGCACGAGATCCCGGCCGGCGAGCCCTGGCCTGAGGAGAAGGTGCGCGAGCGCAAAGCTATTGTCGAGAAGGCCGGTTTAAAGCTCATGGGCATTGAGAGCATCAATGTGCATGAGGACATTAAGTACGGCGCCAACAACCGCGATGAATTAATCGAAAACTACATCAAGTCCCTGGAAGCTGTAGGCAAGAACGACATTCACCTGGTCTGCTACAACTTCATGCCGGTATTTGACTGGACCCGCACCGATCTCGCTCTGCCGCTGCCTGACGGCTCCACCGCTCTGGCCTATGACGGCAAGACCATTGAGGGCCTGTCTGCCGAGGAGATGTTTGACCGCATCGCCGAGAACTCCAACGGCTTTGAGATGCCGGGCTGGGAGCTCAACCGCCGCGACGAGATCACCGCTCAGATCAACAAGTTCAAGGGCATGCGTGATGACGAGCTGCGCGCCAACTTCAAGTACTTCATCGATGCCATCATGCCGACCTGCCAGAAGTACAACATCAAGATGGGCGTACACCCGGATGATCCGTCCTATGACTTATTCGGCATTCCGCGCATCACCAAGTGCGAGGCTGATTTAGTCAAGATCGCCGAGATGAACGACTGCCCGCTGCACGGCTTCTCACTGTGCACCGGCTCTCTGGGCTCCAACCCGAACAACAATCTGCCGGCCATCATCCGCAACCCGAAGATCGGCCCGCGCATTCACTTTGCACACGTGCGCAATGTGCTCTTCACCGGCGATCATCAGTTCCATGAGAGCTCACACGTCTCCCACACCGGCTCACTTGATCTCTATGAGATCATGAAGGCCTTGGTTGAGGTGGGCTTTAACGGTCTTATCCGTCCGGATCACGGCCGTGAGATTTGGGATGAGAAGGCACGTCCGGGCTACGGCCTCTACGACCGCGCTTTAGGCTCCAACTACTTAATCGGCCTGGAGGAAGCCATCCGCAAGAGCAAGGGTATGCCTTATCCTGACAACATCAATTCTGTCACCGCCCCTTACGAAGGCTAAGAGGCAGCAGGACGGGGCCCGGCCTCTGGCCGGGCTTTGCCAAAAGCAAAAAAGCAAAAAGTCGGACAGGGCCCTGCGGGCCCTTCATCTGACAGACTTAAATCCACAGATTTTTCAAATAAGGATATTGAGGAAGTTTAAATGCTGGAAGTTACTTTAAAGGGTATTACCGGGCACAAGGCTGAATTTGAGGCTGCAGGCGTCGAGCTGCCCAAGTACGACGTCAAGGCTGTGCAGGAGTATTCATCTGAGCACCCGGTGTGGATGCACTGCGGCGCCGGCAACATTTTCCGCGGCTTCGTGGCTTCACTGCAGCAGGATCTGTTAAATCAGGGCCTGCAGAAATCAGGTATTCAGACCGTGTCCTGCTATGACGGCGCGATTATTGACGAGGTGTACAAGCCCCATGATCATCTGACCATGGAAGTCACCTTAATGCCGGACAAGAGCACCGTGCTGCGCGTCATCGGCTCCGTGGTCGACGGCCTCAAGCTCAACGGCACTGCACCTGAAGATCAGGTCAAGGCCCACAAGCTCTTTGCCAATCCCTCACTGCAGATGCTCTCTTACACCATCACTGAAAAGGGCTATGCCATTTACGGCATGGACGGCGGCCTGACCGAGCAGGTGAAAAAGGACATCGAGGGCGGCCCTGAGACCTGCCGTCATGCCATGTCCCAGACTGCAGCCCTGCTTCTGACCCGTTTTAAGGCCGGCGCCTTCCCGATCGCCATTGTCTCAATGGACAACTGCTCGCACAACGGCGACAAGGTCAAGAGCGCAGTGCTCACCATTGCCAAGGCCTGGCAGGAAAAGGGCTTTGTCGGCCAGGACTTCATTGACTACATCACTGACGGCAAAAAGGTTTCCTTCCCCTGCACCATGATCGACAAGATCACCCCGCGTCCTGATCCTGAGATCGCTCAGATGTTAAAGGACAAGGGCATCGGCGGCATGGATCCGTTAAAGACCGCACGCGGCTCCTTTATCGCTCCGTTCGTCAACGCCGAGAAGCCGCAGTATCTGGTGGTGGAAGATGACTTCCCCAACGGCCGTCCGCCGCTTGAGAAGGCCGGCGTGCTCTTTACCAACAAGGAAGGCGTGGATCTGTGCGAGCGCATGAAGGTCACCACCTGCCTCAATCCGCTGCACACCGCTCTGGCCGTGCTCGGCTGCATCTTTGGCTACACCCGCATCAGCGCTGAGATGGAAGATGAGGATCTGGTCAAGCTGGTCAAGAAGCTCGGCTATGACGAGGGGCTGCCGGTAGTGGATGATCCGAAGATCTTAAGCCCGCGCGCCTTCCTCACTGAAGTCATCGAGGAGCGTCTGACCAACAAGTGCCTGCCGGACAGCCCGCAGCGCATTGCCACCGATACCTCACAGAAGGTGCCGGTGCGCTTTGGTGAGACCTTAAAGAACTATCAGAAGAAGGGCCTGGATGCCTCCAAGCTGATTGCCCTGCCGATTGCCATTGCAGGCTGGCTGCGCTACCTGCTTGCCCTGGACGACAACGGCAAGCCCTTTGAGCTCTCTGACGATCCGTTAAACGCTGAGCTGCAGGAAAAGCTCTCGGGCATAGTGTTCGGCCAGCCTGACACCATCGGTGACAAGCTGCACAGCATTCTGTCCAACAGCTCACTGTTTGGCGTTGATCTCTATGCCGTGGGCTTAGGTCCCAAGGTTGAGGGGCTGTTTGCCCAGATGGTGGCCGGCCCGGGTGCCGTGCGTGCTGTGCTCAAGCAGTACCTCTAAAGCTCCTTCAGGCTGCAGTTTTTACGGGGACATAGCAAATAAATCCGGCTGCAGCTTGATTTTCGTTTGAGCATTGTGCCCAAAGCTTGTACAATCTTTGGTACATGACGGACAGGCGCTCTGCGGCACCTGTCCTTTTATGCTTTTTTCAGGCAAAGGTTTTCTCTTATGCGACAGAAACTTAGTTTAAGCAAATGCCGCATTAACGCAGACAAGTCCATCGCGGCTCAGATCTACGATTTTTTGCGTCATGAGATTGTAAACACCCACCTCAAACCAGGCACGGTGTTCTCTGAAAATGAGCTCTCAGCCCATTTTGAAGTCTCACGCCAGCCGGTGCGCGAGGCCCTGATGCGCCTGCGTTTTGACGGGCTTTTAGCGGTCTATCCGCAGCGCGGCTCAGTGGTGCAGAAGATCTCAGTGTCCAATTTAAGGCAGATCTGCTTTGTGCGCAC
>JADINH010000218.1 GCA_017694225.1 Candidatus Avisuccinivibrio stercorigallinarum | reverse complement strand
CTGCTTTTTCTGCCTGCGGGCACGCAGTTCAATTTTGTTTTTGGCGTTTTTAATTAAATTTTCCACGTCATCATAAAATGAAGAGCTTAAAAAAGCCTCGACATTGAGCACAAAAACGTTGGAAAGTGTCTCAGAGGAGTACTTCACCGCATCCTTGGCGGTCATCACCACCGGGGCCTTTTTGGCCGCTTCCTTAATCTTATGCACCGGAATGCGCTCGTGATCAGAGGCGCGGATCACGCCCTTAATGGCAAAGCCAAAGTCCTCCAGGGTCTTGTAAAAGCGGTCGGGATTGCCGATGCCGGCCAGGGCAATCACCCCGCTGCCCTTTTCAATGGTGCCGGCAAACTCCGGATTCAAAGGCTTGGGGGCCTGCGGATGGAGCACCATGGAGGTAAATCTGATCTGCGACACCGGGCCGTTGATCACCACACTGTCCACGCTCTTCAAGCGCCACAGCCCCTCGCGCAGCGGGCCTGCGGGCAAAAGTTTTTTGTTGCCAAACATGCGCACTCCGTCAACCACCGCAATTTCCACATCGCGATCCAGGGCATAGTGCTGCATGCCGTCATCAGAGATGATAACGTTCACACCCAGCTCGGCCAGATACTGTGCGCCGCGCTCGCGCCTCGGGTCAATCACCACCTCAGCGCCGGTCTCGTGCTTGATTAAAAAGGGCTCGTCTCCGGCTGTCCTGGCCGGAGTGTCTGCCTCCAGCCTGAAGGGAAACTTTTTGCACTGCGCGCGGTAGCCGCGGGAAATGAGGCCGGGCTTATAGCCGCGGCGCTGCAGCTCCTTGATAAGCGCGATGCACAAAGGGGTCTTGCCGCTGCCGCCTGCAGAGAGGCCGCCTACGATCACCACCGGCAGCAGCGGAGCGGTGCTTTTGAACACGCCGCTTTGATAACACTGCCGGCGCAGGGCTGAAATAAAGGCAAAAATCCAGGAAAAAGGTCTTAAAGGCAGGGATAAAAGCCAGGCAGAGAGGCTTTTTTCATACCAAATTTTATCAACAAATGACACTCACAGCTCCTTGCTATAAAAAGAGCGCCGCAGCGCTCCTTTCATTTTAGCCGCAAAAAGCGCGGCACCGCAAAGCTTTTCAGCAGGCCGCATCAGCGGCGGCGTCTTACCACACTGTTTTTGATCATGCTGCCCACCGCACGCACCGGGGCAAGCGGCATGCGGATCTCAGCGGCAAAACCGTTGATGACATTGCCGCTGCCCGGACCGCCAAGGCCGGTGACCAGAGAACCGATGCGGTAAGGAATGGTGCGCGCTCCGGCCCACAGCACCACGGCCAAAAGCAGCATGACCCCCTGCGAGGAGAAAGAGGTCATGCCGCGGTCTACGATGTAATGCTCCAGCTCCTCCATGGCGTTAAAGCCGATGTTGCAGATAAGCAGCATGGTCATGAGCTCAAGGGCCGTCGCCAAAGTCAGCTGCAGATAGTTGACGGCAAACTGCCGGGTAAAGGACAGCGCGCCGAAACCGAGCACAAACACACCGGCGGTGCAGAGCATGTAGGCTGAAAAATAGAGCACCAGAGTGCTGGCCACCACCCCAAAGAGGATGAAGTCAAAGATGATGATGGTCAGCGCCAGGGTCAGGGTGTTGAGCGAGAGCATATTCTCGGTGCTGCGGTGCGAGCGCAGCACGCGCTCGGTCACATCAAAGATGCGCTCGACCAGCTCGCTCGGCCCGGCGCGCTCAGAGCCGGTGAGCTCTGTCATCGAATTTATGATCTGCGCTGCAATGGCAGTGCCGTTTTGCAGCAGATAATAAAAGACGCCGATGATGAGCATAAAGCGCACCAGCACAGCCATAAAGGCCTGCAGATCTCCGTCCTTGAAAATAAGCCTGATGCCGTTTAACACAATCGCTATCCAGCACAGCAGAGCAAACAGACGGGTGGCCGCCTGATGAATGCCGTCGGTGACCTTGGAGATCTCATCGGTAAACAGGCGGTAAGCCGTACTGACCGTACCCTCGGCTGCCAGATAGTTAAAGGCCGAGCCGCTGCCATTGCCAAGGTTCGAGCTGTTAAGCCCCTGCCCCAAAAGCTCCTCCAAGGCATCCTCCCCGCTGCTGCCCTGCGCTGACTGCGCCGTCGGCGCCGCAGCAGCTGAACCTTCAGCAGCAGCGGCGGTATTGAGCGCCGTGCTTAACATCCCGGCACAGATAAAAAAGAGCAGCGCTGCAAAAAGTCTTCGCATAGCGGCCTCCTAATTGATGTGCTCGGGCAGGCGCAGATCTACATGGCGCTCACCGTTATAGCCGCCTTTTTCGGCAAAAGCCTGCTGGCGGGCCAGGGTGGCCTGGCGGGTTACCGCCTCATTGGCCTGCTCACGGCTGATTAACTCCACCAGCTGCGCGCTCTGTGAGTTCAGGGCAATGAGCGAGGAGGCCGTTTCGGTGTTGATTTTAGCGAGGTTGTCCAGGATGTCGGCATGACCCTGGGCATTCTGGCCCTCAAGCTGCAGCTGTTTTAAGTTCTGGGCCTTGCTCTGCAGATGCTGCTGCATCTTCTGCGCATTTAACACCGAGTTTTGGCTGAAGGTGACAATGGTCTTGTCAATGAGCTCAAAGTACTGATCAAAATTGCAGGTGCTGTTCTGCTGCAGGCAGTAGAGCCAGGCTTCAGTGCTGTTGAGCGAGGACAAAAAGTCGGCCATGGCCTCATACTCCCGCCACAGGGACTGCACCGCATAGATCTGCGCCATGGTCTCCTCATAGACCTGTTTAAGTTCATCCCATGAGCTTAAGTTATTGAGGCTTGAATTGACCTGCGCGAGATTGTTGCCCTTAACGAGCTCCTGCAGCTGCTCAATTTGTTTCATGTTATCTACACCCCACTGCTCTATCGTGGAGACCTTTTCAGTCAGCATCTCCGCCAAATTCTGCGGATCAAATACGGTATAGGCCGCCTGTGCCGGCTCAAGGGGCAGCATGAGGGTGCCGGCAGAAAGCAGGGTCAACAGCGCAAAGGCAAAGCTGCCGCTCTTCAGGCCGCGGCCTAAATGCTCCAGGTTGCCAAGCAGCGGTTTGACATAGGCTTTTTTGGAAAACTGCTTTTTTAAAATTTCATGATCGTGCATATAAGCTGCGGAGGGCCGGGCCCTCCGCCCTCCTTTATTGTGCGTAATCAAAGGCCTGATAAGGCCCGTCAAAGCGCAGATCCTTAACTAAGGTCAGATTAAACTCATAGCCAGGCTGCACCTTTAAGGTAGGCGCAATGTTGAGATTGCGCTCCACCACCTGCGCCAGCACCTGGCCGAGGCTGGCACCGACGGCCTGCGTCATGGCCCCGGAGACCGTCATGTTGCCGTCATCGTCATAGACATCATCCTGCGAGACAGAGACCATGGCGGTGATGCCGCCCAAGAGCAGCGCCCCGGAGAGCAGCCTGAACATGTGATTGTCCACGTCAGCATCCATGCCGGCATAACCATCCTGCGCCGCTGCGGGCATAGCCCCTAAGGTCAGGGACTTGCCGTCCGGGAAGATGATGCGGTTAAAAGCCAGCATTAAACGCTCCGCGCCGTAGGCCGGGCTTGACATGTACTGCCCGACAAGGCGCGAGCCCTTGGGTATGAGCTCGTAGTTGCCAAGCGGGCTGTCATAGACCGGAGCGGTGGTCTGTGCGGTCACCTGACCTGGGATATCTGAGTTGATGCCGGTGAGCAGCACCGCCGGCACCAGCGCGCCCTGGCGGATGATATAGGGCGTGTCCACGCTCTCGGTGCGGTAAGGCAGCGCGTGATCATCCCCTGAGGAGAGCGCATTGTAGGCCGCAAGTTCTCCCCCGCCCTGGGCCTTTAAGTCCGCAAGCTGCTGCCGTCCGCGCGCAAGTTCTGCCTGCTGCGCGGCAGTCAGCGCCGAGCCGCCTGCTGTACTGCTGATGGTCATGCTGCCGCCTGTACCTGCGCTCCCGCTGCCCCCGCCGAAATTGAGCTCCACGGCCGAGGAGGATGAAAGCGCCTGATAAAAAGCCTGCTCACGCTGGGCTTTTAACACCGCATGCGGATCTTCAGGCTCAGGCCCTCCTGCGGCATTTTGGTTCATGCCGTTTAAGCGCTCGTAAAGCTCCATGGCCTCAAGGGTAGTAAGACCCCTGGGCTCATGGGTCACGATGGGCGGCAGCGCAGCCGGCACTTTCCCGACCTCAGGCTCCTGCTCCTCGCGGGAGGCACTCAATCTGCTCTGGGCGCGCATGCGCTCGATATGATCACGGGCCTCGGCAAACAGCGCCTCGCTCCTGGCATCGCGCTCGCGCTCCTCGCTGCGGTCGTTCTGCATCGAGATAAAGGCCGCCAGCACAATGGCAGAGCAGATGACTAAAAGCAGCACAATGGGCAGGCGCGACAGGCGCCCGCGCCGCACCCTTTGGTTTTTAACTTCCATAGACTGCACCCCTGGCGATGCTTAAGGCTGAGCTGGGCACCAGCTCCCCCTGAAAGTTGATAAAGGAGCAGTACATCACGGTGTCATCAAGCGCCAGGGTCAAAAGCAGGGTTTCACCGTTGATGTCCTTTTTGACCCATAAGGTGCGCTCATGCACCGGAGCCAGGCCCGCCTGCTGCGCGGCGGCAAGCTCACGCATCTCCTTGGTGTTGTTAAGCGCAGCGGCCTTTTCGTCATCGACCAGCGCCACCGAAGCGCCGTTAAGGCGCAGTGCCGAGGCCGCAGCCTGCAGCAGCCTGGGATCTTCATGTTGATTTAAGCTCTTAAGCTGCAGGACATCGCTGCCAAAGGCGGTGTGGCGCTTGAGCTCAGGGATAAAGCAGTTTACGGCCGCGCCATAGTCAAAGGCAGGCTCTGAAGAGGCCTGACCAAAGGTGTTGAGCTCACAGCCTGACAGACAGAGGCATAAAGCTGCCGCAGCGGTAAGCCCGGACGCGCGCCGGGGGAGGGCAATTCTGATCCTGCTGCGCTCAGTGCTGCCTGAGGCCGGAGCGGACGGATTGTCCGGCTCAAAGATCGGATCGTTGGCGGCTGTGCTCTTGTCAAGGCTCACTGCAGCCCCTGCCGCTTCACTGTTTACTGCATCCCTGTAGTTTTTAATGCTGAAAAATTTCATCGCTTTCTCCTCCCTTTAACCCTGAACCTCAAGACGGCTGTCCTTTAATCTGATGTCACACTGCACCCCGCCGTCATCGCCGAGGATTAAACGCAGATGTGAAGGCACCCCGTCCAAAATAAAGCGCGCACCGCTTACCCGGTAGTTGGCAATTGACAGCTTGTCCTCCGAGAACAGGCCGCCCTCCTGATTGACCACCAGGAGTGCCGGCAGCTTTTTACCCGAGAGACCCGGCTTTAACTCAATAAAGGTTTTGGCACCGTCGTTGAAGACGCGCAGGGGCTTTACCTCCTCGTCGCCTGCCAGCTCATAGTTGAAGTTGAGGCTGTCCACCGTGACATTGGTGCCGGCAATGGTGTTGCGCTTTTTATAGTCAGCCTCGCGCAGGGCTTTGGCATTGAGCTCTGCAATGGCATCCTCAGGATAGGCAAAGCGCACCATCGGCATGAAGCCCTCGATGGAGGATTTGAGCGACAGGTGATAAGTGCGCTCATTGGTGGTAACGAGCAGCGAGGTTTTAAGCCCGCTGTCAAAGGGCTTGACGATAAGGTGCTGCTGCTGGCCCTGCGCGGTGCCCGAGAGCGCTGACTGCACCGACCAGCGCGCACCGTCGCCTATCTGCACGGAATTGATGATCTCCCCGGGCTTAAAGCCGATGTCGGTAAGCTCAAGCACCTGGCAGATCACCTCCGGGCGCGAGGAGCCGTATGCAAAGACCACCTCGCCCGGGCGGCGCACCGAGCCTGACAGGCCCTGCCCGTCAAAGCCGCGGGCGTTGACCGCATCCAGCTTTTGCAGCGCCTCAAAATTCTCCTCCGTCAGATAATCCTGATTGGACATTTCAGCGTAGGCCTCATAGGCGCTGTCAGCCTGCGCACTGCTGCACAGCAGCGCTGCACTTAACAGGACGGCAGCTGTACGAAAGCCCTGGCAGCTGCCCTTAAAATTTAAAATAAAATGTGTCATCTAAAACTCTCCTCAGGCAATGACTTCGCTGACCACGAAATCCTGCACATAGATTCCAAGCGGGTTTAACAGCAGGCCCTGGGCATTCAGGCTGTCCACCGGCCCAAGTTCATAGGAAATCAGCGCACGCATGCTGCGCTCGCTGCGGTTGTTTTTGGCAGTGCGCCGCTCCAGCCAGTCAATCTGATAGGTGGTGCCGGTCTGGGCGATCACATTGGAGATGGTGATGCTCACCTGCTCGCGCTGGCCGAGCTCAAAGGGATTTATCGAGCGGTAATAAGTGTCAAGCTCGTTCTTGGCCTGTGAGCCCTCCAGGATATGGCTGTAGGCGGCGGTGATGGCCTCAGTCTGCAGCGCGGCGTCGGAACTTATCATGCGCACGTCCTGCACAAAGCGGCAGAGCACTGAAGCCACCGCAGCCTGCGGCACCTCCGGGTGGGGTGAGAGCGTGCCCTGATTTAACACCACGCCCTGCTTGTCCACGGTCACCAGATACGGCACCAGGTTGGAGCGCTCGGACTGTACAATGAGCGCCCCCAGACAGATAAAGCCAAAGGCCGCACAGATAAAGGCCAGCACCAAAAGCAGCATGCGCGAGCGCAGATAAGACCAGGCCAGATTAATGGCGGTCATGCCCTGAATTTCCTTATGCAGATTTTTCATCGCTGCTGTCCTCCCTGCTGCAATCACCATATTCACCATAAGAAGCCTCCTGAGCGTACGCCTCCGGCGCGCTGCCAGCCTGCGGCCCCTCCTGCTCACAGAACTCCTCCTGCGCCTGCCAGGCAGCTAAGGCCTCATCTGGCTGCGGCCCGGGATCGGGTATACCGTACATTTCATCCGGATCAACAAAAGGCGGCTCAGCATATCTATCAGCCTCAGGCACAGGATCAGGTACAGCCTGCGCGTCTTCGGGCGGATAAGGCTCCTCCCGCGCAAAGCGGCGCTGCTTTTTGCGGGCATAGTACCGGGCATACTCCCGCTCCAGGATCTCGCGCTCAGCCTGCTCGGCGCCCTTGGCAGCTG
>JADINH010000217.1 GCA_017694225.1 Candidatus Avisuccinivibrio stercorigallinarum | reverse complement strand
GTTCACTGCGCCCTGCGGCATTAGAAACAGCATCCATTTAACTTCGCTTCCGGTGGGAAAATTCCCTGACATTAATTATTATTGTTATTATTATTTGCCTGCACAGCTCCCGAAGCCACGGAAGAGCTCTGCTTTAAACAGTATATACCCTTCTTGACAAAATAATTTTATTACAGGCCCGGAATAAATGGAAAAATGCAAAAATGTGATGTAATGCACTAAATCAGCAGCTCAATCTGCACTGCCCGCTGTGCCCTGCCCTGGCAGCTGCAGCGCCTGTTTCTCAGCTCCCGAGGAGAGCGAAGAGCCGAGGTTCAGGGCCGCAAGACCTGCCTTGGCTGACACCGTCTGCAGCGCGCTTTCATCATCCACCGAGTAAAAACGCTCCTGCTTTTTGTCCGTAAAGACCTGGGCCTTGATGTCCGGGCGGAAGAAGTCAAAACTGCTGCGGTAAAAGGCAGGGCCTAAGAAAAAGCGCGGCTTTAAGGAGCCCGTTTCCTTGTAAATCACGGCGCTTTTTACCTTGATGCAGCGCTGCAGCGGCTTTGGCAGCTGTAAGAGCTGCTCGTCAAGCAGCACCACCGCGTAGCTCTCAGCGAGGATCGGCCGCTCCTGCGTGCGCAGACGGCGGCGCAGGCGCACAAAGCGCAGATAGCGCAGGGCATAAAACACAATATAGGCCAAAAAGAGCGCGGTCAGCGGCACGTATAAGGCACCCAAAAAGAAGAATACGCCAGGCAGGCAGCACAGGGCTATAAAGCACAGGGACGCAAGGTAGAAGTTTAAGGAAAAACCTCTTTTCACCGTGGTGTCGACCACGTTTACCTGAAAGCGCACCCCGGCCTTTTTAAGATAAGACTGGGTGTAGACAAAATCCGGAAGCTCTGTGTTGGCCAAGATACCGTTCCTTTGGAAAAACTCACAGAGCGATTATAACAGAACCCGCGTGCAAAGCCTGCAGCGCGGGTTGTTTATGCCAAAAACGGGACGGGCGCCCCGTTTTTCAGCGCATTTACTTGGTCTTGACCTCTACCCAGAACTGACGCTCTAAATCTTCAAACAAGAGCTCGCACTTGTTCTTGGGCTTATAGGTGGCAAGCGACACCAGGATAATGACGGCCAGCGAAATCAAGAAGCCCGGCACAATGGAGTACAGACCCAAAAAGCCGCCGATTTCCCAGATGATCACGGTCACGGCGCCGGCGCACATGCCGCACAGTGCGCCGGGCAGGGTCATCTTCTTCCACAGCAGGGATACCAGGATGCACGGGCCGAAGGAGGCGCCGAAGCCTGCCCAGGCATAGGACACCAGGCGCAGCACGCCCGAGTTCGGATCGGTGGCAATAATATAGGCGATCACAGCTACGAGCAGCAGCATCATGCGCCCGCACCAGACGAGCTCAGTCTGCGAGGCATGCGGACGAATAAGGCGGCGGTAGAAGTCGGCGGTCAGCGTGGTGGAGGCCACCAGAAGCTGGCAGGATAAGGTGCTCATGATGGCAGCCAAAATGGCCGAGAGCAGAATGCCGGCGATCCAGGGATTGAACAGGGTCTGGGTGACAATGATGAAGATCTGCTCGGGATTATTGACGCTGACCTCCGGATGGCGCATCGAGAAGGCCACGCCGTAGTAACCGACCAGCACTGCGCCCAACAGGCAGAGGATCATCCAGGTAATGCTGATGCGCCGGGCGTCGCCCAGGCCGCGCACGGTGCCGGCTGCCATAAAGCGCACCAGAATGTGCGGCTGTCCCATGTAGCCAAGGCCCCAGCCTACCAGGGAGAGAAAGCCGATCAACGTCATGCCCTTTAAGAAGGATGCCATTTCCGGGCCTTTCTGCGCAATCAGTTCATTGGCAGCAGCAAAGCCGCCGCAGTCCATGATCATGATCATCGGAGTTAAGAGCAGGGCAAAAATCATTAAGGTGGCCTGCACGGTGTCAGTCCAGCTGACCGCGAGGAAGCCGCCGATAAACACATAGAAGATGGTGGAAACCGCACCGATAAGCAGCGCATTGCGGTAGTCAAGCCCGAAGGTCTGCTCAAACAAACGGGCGCCGGAGACCATGCCCGAGGCGCAGTAGACCACGAAGAAAATCAAAATGATGACTGCAGCGGCAATGGCGGTGAGGCGGTATTTGTCGCAAAAACGCGCGGACAAATAGTCTGGCAGGGTCAGGGCATCGGAGGCATTGGCGGTGAAAGAGCGCAGACGGGCTGCCACAAACTTCCAGTTGCACCAGGAGCCGACGGTAAGGCCGATGGCGATCCAGGCCTCAGACAGGCCGGCCACATACAAGGCGCCGGGCAGGCCCATCAAAAGCCAGCCGGACATGTCGGAGGCACCGGCAGAGAGCGCGGTCACCACGCGGCCGAGGCTTCTGCCGCCTAATACATAGTCATTCAGGGAGTTGGTCATGCGCGCAGCAACAATGCCGATGATCAGCATGGCCAGGATGTAAACGATAAAAGTGGTTGTTGTACTAAACATGCTTAATTACTTACAAATCAGCAGCCCGGAAGGGCCGAATTGAGCGCTATCTTAGCAGACTTTGCCCGCCGTGCACTAAAACGCACAGCAAACAGCCTGCCTGAAAGTCCCGCAGGCCGGCTTTTGCACCAAAATAAAGCATGTTTTAATCACACAGACGGCGCAGAACGCGCCGTCTTTAAGACTTATAAAGGTCTGAGGTTTAGAAGCTTAAATTAGTTTAAATCTTCAGTTAAGACCTTGAGATCAGAGGAGAAGATCGGGAAGCGCCAGAAGCCCTTGGGCGAGCTGTCATCGCGCTCAATGTGGAAGCCGGTGGCAAAGCGCTCGCGCTTCCACTGTGAGCGGGCATGCAGCAGGAAGTAGCGCCTGACGTGCTCTGCAAGCTTGGCAGGCTCAATGTCCTTGAACTCTTCACACTGCTTTAAGGCCTCTAAGATCTCCACCGGGCCCATATGACTTTGTGCAAAGTGGCTGCGGATGAAATCAAGCACCACATACGGCATCAGATCGCGCTCGTCAGTCTGCTGTCCGCCCGGACGCAGCTCGGCGGTAGGCTCCTGGGCAGTGATATAGGACATGGCAGGCAGCTTGAATACTTTGCCCTCACCAAAAGGCAGGCCCTCAGTCTGCAGATGCTGGTTGATGCGGCGCACCACGCTCTTGCCGATGCCGGCGATCGGGGACACGCCGCCTGCGGTGTCACCGTCCATGGTGCAGTAACCGACCACCGCCTCAGACAAGTTTGAAGTGGCAATCAGCAGCTTTCGCTCGCGGTTGGCCACCATCCAGATCATGGGCAGTCTGGAGCGCGCCTGAATGTTCTGCAGCGTGATGTCATCGTGCTCCCAGGACAGCGGATTGCCCGCGCAGATGGAGTTGTAGACCTCCACATAGTCATTGATAAGCTTGGACACGGAAATCTCGTGATGGGAAGCGCCCAGAGCGGCGGCCACCTCACGGGCGGCAGTGCGGGTGACCTCGCCTGAATTGTCAGAGGCCTGATAGACCGTGGTCAAAAGGCGCGGCATCACCACGCTCTTGACATAGGCGAAGATGTCGCCGCTGCACTCGGGCAGCTCAATGCCCACCTTGGCAAGCTTGGCGCAGTACTCCTGCGGCCCGAGCTCGTCGAGCATCAAAAGCTGGGCTATAGTGGCCTCAGCTGCGCACAGGGCTGAATCAGCGCCGCCGGAAAGTGACAGGGCATAACCCTGTGAGCCGCTTTTTAACATGAAATCCTGCAGCCCCAGGGCCACCGCGCGCAGCATCTCATTGTAAGGATGAGTGTTTTCAGCGATGCCGCTTTCTGCGGTAATAAGCTTGGTGTCAGCAAAGTACAAAGCCGGGCTTTTCACCAGCAGTCTGCCCTTTCTGGCCATCAGGCACACACCGTCCAAAATGGCGCCGCCGCTTTCATTGCCGCACAAGTTCGGAGCGGCAATCAGGCCTCTGCACTGCTCAGAGAGTTTGACAATATTGTCCGCAGCACTTTCAATGCCGCCTGCCTCATAGGTGCGGGCAGCGGGCAGCACCACCAGGTCGGCCTTCTTGAACTTCTTGTCAAAGGCCGGGTCAAACACCACGGCAGTCTTGATGCCGTCAAGCTCAAAGCCGTTGCGCTCTTCGTGCACCACCTTGCTGTCGACCACAAAGAAGGTCTGCTCTTTGCCGTCAGTCTCAGCAAAATAGCGTCTGCGGTAATCGGTTACGGACGGAGTAAAGCCCTTGGCGGTGTAAATGGCTTCAATTTCGCCGTTTTTGACGAAGATATAGGCATCAAACAGTCTGCCGCAGGCATCGCGCAGGGCGCAGCCAAAGCCCACGGTCAAATCCTCAGGCAGTGCTTTGGCAAAGGTCAGCACAGCCTGTGCACACTTTAAAGCAAAGGCATCGTTAAACAGCAGATCCTGGCAGTCGGTGCCGCACAGGGAAAGCTCAGGGAAGAGCAGCAGGGAAAAGCCCTGCTCTTTGGCCTCTGCGGCCAGTTTTAACATTAATTCACTGTTGGAATGTAAATCCGCAGCTGAAGACTTGAAGGAGCCTAAAGCTATTCTCTTTGCAATTTTCATGTCATTTGTTCCAATAATAAAACGCTGAAAGCATTGGTATGGTGCAGATTTTGCCACAAATTTTGCACTGCAGTTCGTTTGCACAAAAACGACACTTTTTTGGTACAATGTGGCGTTCGTTGATCCATGACGATACCGCTTAAAGATCAGTGTTAAAAAAGCGGATTAATCAAGGTTTAATCAAGAGCACTACTCCTATGAGCAGCACAGAGAAAACAGCGAAAAAACAATATGTCATCAAGGCAGGCCACTGCCATACCTTAGGCCCTACGATTGAAGAGGACGGCGTTAATTTTGCAGTCTGGTGCCCGGCTGCCAGCGCCATTGACTTACTGCTCTTTGATTACCCTGAAGATCCTGATCCTGCGGTCATCACGCTGTCATCCCCGATTTTCCGCTCGGTCTATTACTGGCATGTAAAGGTGCTTGGGCTGAAAAAGGAGCAGATCTACGCCTGGCGCGTGCGTGAGAGCGTGCGCACTTACAAGTCCGCATCCACCCATGTGGAAATCGGCAAAATTCTGCTCGATCCCTACGCCAAGCGCGTGATTTTCCCCAAAGGCTACAAGCGCTTTCAGCGCGGCAGCATGAGCGAGAACTGCGCCAGCGCGGCAAAGAGCATAGTGCTTGATTTAAACGAATATGACTGGGGCCTTGACACCTCCCCGCGCCATCCGCTCAACAAGACCGTGATCTATGAGATGCACGTCAAGGGCTTTACCGCCCACCCTTCCTCGGGTGTGTCCGCTGACATCCGCGGCACCTACAAGGGCCTTATCGAAAAGATCCCCTACCTCGTCGAACTGGGCGTCACTGCGGTGGAGCTGCTGCCGGTTTATCAGTTTGACACTGAAGATGCCCTGCCTGGTAAAAAGAATTACTGGGGCTACAGCCCGATGGCCTTCTTTGCCCCGCATGAAGGCTATTCCTCGGACAAGTCCTATATGGGACCCATCAATGAGTTCCGCGACATGGTCAAGGCCCTGCACCGCAACGGCCTGGAAGTCATTCTCGATGTGGTTTACAACCACACCTCCGAGGGCGATCAGAACGGCCCCACCTACTGCTTTAAGGGCTTTGACAAAAAGAATTATTACATCATCGACAAAAACGGATATTACGGCAATTACTCCGGCTGCGGCAACACCTTAAACGGCACCAACAGCGTGGTGCGCAACATGATCATCGATTCGCTTGTCTTCTGGAAAGAAGAGATGCACATCGACGGCTTCCGCTTTGATCTGGCCTCCATTCTGGCCCGTGATGAAAGCGGCACTCCGGTGCACAATTCTCCGACGCTCCTGGATATCGACAGCAATCCGCGCCTTGCCGAGACCAAGATCATCGCCGAGCCATGGGATGCCGGCGGCCTGTATCAGCTGGGCAACATCGCAGGCTCCAAGTGGCGTGAGTGGAACGGACAGTTCCGCGATGACGTGCGCTCC
>JADINH010000216.1 GCA_017694225.1 Candidatus Avisuccinivibrio stercorigallinarum | reverse complement strand
GTATTGGCCCTGGTAAACCGGAGTTTCTCCGTCAGGGCGGGTCACCTGCTCTGGCTGCACCAGGTAAAAGCCGTCAAAACCATTGTTATTGGTCAGCTCATACTGGTACGTTCCGGCGTCTTTGGCCTCCTTATTGTCAAAGTCAAAGAAGTCTTCGAGCTCAAAGATCACGGTTTCAGTCGGTGTTTCTTCCTTGACTAAATTGCCATCGTCGTCCTCAAGGTAATTGCCCTCCGCATCCTGGACAAGATCAGTTTCCACGCCTTCCACGGTCACGCGGTTGAGGTCTGAGTAGTTATGGCTGCTGCCGTCGTAGGTGTACTCAAAGTTCTCCACAAAGAAGGGCTGCATGAAGAGCTTTAAATGACCTGAGCTTCTGTCCGCTGCCGCGGCATAAAGCCCTTGGTTGTCAGTATCAGCGGCCTCAAAGGCGGCCTTAAAGTTATCCGCCAGTTCTAAAGCAGCATCATCTTGTGCGATGGCAGAGAGAAACTCAGCGCTGTTAAGCCCGGCGTTCACGCCGGAGGCAGTAACGGAGCCAGAGCTCTGGCCGGCGACAGCGCCGATGTGATGGCCGCTTTCATTGAGTGCAGACAGCGTCTGGGCATTGCTGCCTGCAAAGCCTGCCGTGACGTTGGCAAGTGAGCCGCCGTCAATTATTCCGGCCAGGGCACCGGCGCTTACTGTCTGCGTAAGCGTGCCGTCATCTGTCAGGGTGAGGGTGAAGCCTGCGCTCTCTATGTTTGTAAGCTTGCTGTTTTTAATGGTTCCGGCCAGGGCGCCTGCATTCAGGAAAGCTTCAGGGCCGCTGCCGCCTGCAGCCGGGGTAAAGTTGATGGTGCTGTCATTGATAAGCAGGTTCTTGACTGTGCCGTTCTCGATGCTGGAGAACAGACCGATGTTTTGTGAACTGCCGTCTGCGTTCAGGGTGTACTTGATGCGGTTGCCGGCCCCGTCAAGGCTGCCTGTGAAGGCTTCATCCCCGGTAAGGGATTCTGTCAGCTCCAGCTCGACGTTGTTGGTCAGCCAGTAGTTTTCAGATGCGCCGCCAGCCTCTGCAAACTTATTGAAGTCATCTGCATCGCTCAGCGCTTTCTCGCCGGCATGGGAGACCAAGGTTTTATGCTCTGGATCTCCATAGATGGTGTAGTTCAGTTCATCCGGGCTTGTCAGTAAATGATAATTGTTCGGCTCACTTTCAAAGCCTACATCTATGCGGTTTACCGATGATTGAAGCTTGACTTTGTCTGGCTGAATAAGCAGATCGTTTTTGCTCGGCTGATAATCTGGATCTGTTGCCCCGGTAAACACATCGTAAGACTGCAGCAGATTGGCATCACGGATAATGATCTGTCCGGCATCCACATAGAGATTTTCACTGGTGATTTTACCAAGCAGCCTTACCTTGCCCATGCCTTTTCCGGTAAAGGTAAAATCTGGCGGAGCGAGATTGGTTCCTGAAAATGCAGGTGATTTGATAAATTTTTGTACCATCTCCTTAGTCGGTTTTGCCGTGGAGAAGCCGAACACTGAGCCGCTTAATTCGGAGCCTTTGTGCAGATTAATTCCGTATGGATTGACAAAGTAAACAGCACCGCCTCCTAAAGACTGGATTTTGCCGTAGATGTCAGAAGCTTTTTTATCTTTAATAAGATTTAGAAAATTTGCATCATAAAAAGTTACCTCTCGGCCTTTATCTACATCAAATTTATTCCACAGCAGCACGGTGTTTAACTTGCTGCCATATACCTGAACACTGTTTGGAATTGAGTAGTCCACTGAAGCCTGTCCATGGATCACCTTGTTAAAATCCGGCAGTCCTTTCGGTGCAGCCAGTGCAGGCTGCAGCAGCGCGGCAGCCAGGCTGAGCGCCAGGATGGTCATTCCGGTTTTGAGTGTTTTATTGTGCATAACATTTCTCCTAAAATTTGAGGTCTGTGTGCCCGTTCAATCAGCAGCGCCAGCCTGCTTCAAACCAAACTTTGCCCTTGTCCAGATCGTCGTAGGGTTCACTGCCCACCGCCGCATCAAAGGACACCTTGGCGAAAAAGCCTTTTTTCTGATAGGCAAGTTCAAGGCCCACCGAGTAGATCTCCTGACGCTCCCAGTCTTTGTTCTTGGCAAAGCCGGCCTTGAAGTTCGGGCGGATCACAAAGTCCTCAGAGGCAATGGGTTTGTACTCGGGGTAGATGCGGATAAGTCCGCCGCTGTCGCCGGAGAGCACGTTGTTGTCATAGCCGGATACGCCGCGCCCGCCGCCTGGTGTAAACTCTTCGGAGCTGTCGATGTCGTCAGGGGAGAGCTGCAGCTGTGCATCGGTGCCCAGGCGGATATGTGAGTTGAGCTGATAGCCGTAGCTGCCCTGCAAAAAGAGGATCTTGTACCAGCCCTCGTCATAGAGCTCCCATTCGTCATCGTTGTACAGGCGCCCGGCAGTGAGCTGCGCTGCAATGGTGTAGTCATGGCTGCCCTTGAAGCCTGCTTCTGCAAGTTTGAGCCACAGGGCGTGGGTGTGTTTTTCAAATTTGAGGTCAAAGGCGGTGTACTCGTCGGTGATATCGCGGTAGCGGTAGCCGCCTTCAAAGTAGAATTTGTCCTCAAAGGTGCGGTAAATGGGCTCGCGCAGCCACAGCGACCAGTCCCAGGAAGATCCTTCGGCGCCCAAGTCCTTGTACTCATAGCCAAGGTCGTAATCGGTGTAGCAAAAGCGCGTGCCGATTAAGGTCGGATGCGAATTTACCGGGATCTGATAGTCAAGGCTGAAGTTGTTCTGCCCCTCGTCCGTACGCGCATACAGGAGGCCGATGGCATCGGCATTGCCGGTGGGGCTGTACCAGAAAGCCTGCCCGCCGAAGCGGTAGCGTCCGGAGGACTTGATGCCCTGATTGTCCGTAAAGAGCACGGCGCCGAACTTCTGCGTCGGGGTGAGGTGCACGGTGAGATCCTGAATGGGGCCGTCCACACCCGGCTCATAGCGCGGCGGCTGCAGCATGCCCTCGGCATGGAACATGCCAAGATCAAGAAGCTTTAACAGCTGATTGTTGTACTGCACGTCGTTGACCGGCTGCCCCTCCTGCTCTTCAAAGAACTTAAACAGGCGCTTCTCGGCCGAGGTATTGAGCACATTGTCCTTGTCCTCAATCCCGGTCTTTCCCATCAGCACATTGCCAAGGTAAAGCTGCAGCGTGCCGGTGCTTAGGTTCTGTCCGGAGGGCAGCAGGGTCTGGGCGTTTAAAAATCCCTGCTGCTGACAGTAGCGGCTGACCTCGCGCTGCAGGTTTTCGATAAGTTCAATCGAGGTGCGCTGACCCAAAAAGTGCCGGGTCAGTTCTTCAAGGCCGGGATCGGGCTTGATTTGGCCGTAAAACTCGATGTCCGCAAGCCTGGGCATTACAGGCAGGCGGCCTTGATTTTCCTGGGGATCGGGGGCGGCATAGGCGCTGGCGCACAGCGTCAGCACTGCGGCAGTCAGCAGGGGGCACAGCTGCCTTAACGGGTGTTTGAGTTGATCAAAATGCATGATGGTTGCTCCGCTTTTTTCTGCAAATAGAAATCCTGCCGGGCTCAGAGGCGGCTGTCCTGAGCGGCACCATTTCTGAGGATGAACTTTGCAGGGGGGCCTGCGCTGATGGGTTCTGCTTTCTGCAGGGGGGTAAAAATTAAAAAGCAGGCGTTGATTTTTCAGGAAAAAATGGCAGGTGCTCTGCAGTTTTCATTTGGGCACAAGCGCTGCAGTCCCTGCGCCATCAGGCTTTGCCGGGGTTTTCTGTTTTGTACGCTGAACTGCAGCGCAAAGCAGGGGTGGTAAACAGCTGCAGGATGTTAATAAAAATTAAGGATAAACAGAGCTTTGCGTACCAAAACAGGGCAGGGTGCAGCTCTTCTGTGCTCAAATCAGCGCTCCTTGTTGCCGCAAAACCGCTGCAGTACCAGCCTTTAGTAAAGGGGCTGCAGGAAAAATTTGCGCGGGTGATTGTATTTTTAACTGCTGCTTTGCATAATAGCAGTGCTTGTCGGAGTGCCTTCGGGCTGAGACTGCACTGCAGAATCCGCTATACCTGATCAGGTTAATGCCTGCGTAGGGAACAACGCTCTCGTCTCAAAGGCTTTTCGGCATGCTGAAGAATTAACCACTGTTGGAGCATGCCCAAATGGCTGAAGTTAAAAAACCAGTTCAAAAGCAGATCTTCCTTAGCGGAAGTTCCCCTGACATTAAGGTTCCCTTTAAAGAATTAACCTTGACCAACGGCGAAAAATTGCTGCTCTCCACGGTTGAAGGTGCCTGCCCGGAGGCCAAAGAGCAGCCCAAACTGCGTGCTCCCTGGATAAATGCCAGGGTGGGTGACAAGCACAAGACCCAGCTTGATTACGCTAAGGCCGGCATCGTCACTAAGGAAATGGAATATGCCGCGCTGCGCGAGAGCATGAAAGAGGGCCCGGACGCTGCTTTCACGCCCGAGATGGTGCGAGAGGAGATTGCAAAAGGGCACGCAGTGCTGCCTGCCAACTGCAATCACCCCGAGTGCGAGCCGATGGTGATCGGCAAGAAGTTCTCAGTCAAGGTCAATGCCAACATCGGCGCTTCTGCAGTGTCCTCGGGCTTTGATGAGGAAATTGAAAAGCTGCGCCTGTCGCTCAAGTTCGGCGCAGACACTGTGATGGACTTGTCAGCGGGCGTGGATAATCTGCAGCAGATCAGATCTGCCATCCTGCGCGCCTCCCCGGTGCCGATTGGCACCGTGCCGATGTATGAGGCCTTAGACCGCGCCCATGGTGACGCCTCACAGCTGACCTGGGAGTTTTTCCGTGATGTAGTCATCGATCAGGCAAAGCAGGGCGTGGATTATTTCACCATTCATGCAGGTCTCACCCGCGAGCTTCTGCCCTATGCCGCTCAGCGCATGATGGGCATTGTCTCGCGCGGCGGCTCCATCATGGCCAGCGCCATGCTGCGCCGCGATGAGGAGAACCTTGCCTATGCCCACTTTGATGAGCTGATGGAGATCTGCCGGGAGTTTGATGTGGCCCTGTCCCTGGGCGACGGGCTGCGTCCGGGTGCGCTTGCTGATGCCTGCGACAAGGCGCAGTACGGAGAGCTTGAGAACATCGGAAAACTGGCGCTGCGCTGCCGTGAAGCCGGGGTGCAGTGCTTTATCGAAGGCCCGGGCCATGTGCCGCTTGACCGCGTGTTTGAAAATCAGGATCTGGAAGACAAGTACTGCCACGAAGCTCCGTTCTATACTTTAGGCCCCCTGGTGAGCGATATTGCCCCGGGCTATGATCACATCACCTCCGCCATCGGCGGCAGCCTCATCGCCTGGCGCGGCACTGCCATGCTCTGCTATGTGACCCCGTCCGAGCATCTGGCCCTGCCCACCCCGGAGGATGTCAAGGTAGGTTTGATCACCTACAAGCTGGCCGCCCATGCGGCAGACCTTGCCAAGCACCTGCCCGGCGCACAGCTGCGCGATGACGCCATGTCCCGCGCCCGTGCCGAGTTCCGCTGGTACGATCAGTTCGCGCTCTCGTTGGATCCGGAGCATGCCGAGCAGGTGTGGAAGTCACAGATGCCCGATGACTGCGCCCATGAGCCGTCCTTCTGCTCCATGTGCGGACCGCGTTTTTGTCCTATTCGTTTAAACCGTAAGTTAAAGGCCGCCTACAATGTCAAATAGACCCTTAGTTTTAATTGCCGCAACTGTGGACTCAGGCGGCGGTGCCGGCATTACCGCCGACTGCATTACTGTGTTTGATACCGGTGCTTTCCCGCTGCCTCTGGCCTGTGCGCTCGCTCCCGAGAGCCTGACCCGTGTGGGCAGCGTGTCATCCGTGAGCACTGAGGCTTTAAAAGAGAGCCTTAAGATGGCATGTCATGACTGGCAGCAGCCCGTCGGTGCTGTCAAGGTGGGCTTAATCCCGCGCCAGGATGCCCTGGAGGTGCTGCTGCACGCCCTGGAGACAGATCTCTCCTCTGTGCCGGTGGTGTGGGATCCGGTGTTGACCGCCACCGCAGGTCCGCTTGAAAGTGCCGATTTAAAGGCTAATCTTTCGCGCATCTTAAAGCACGTCACCATTTTCACCCCCAATCTGCCGGAGGCGCTTACCCTGGCAGGCTGGGATGAAGCCAGGCTGGAAAAAGAAGGCACTGAGGCTTTGGGCCGGGTGTTTACCGCCATGGGCGCCAAGGCTGTGATCATCAAGGGCGGACACCGCGCCGAGCGCAAACTGGCGCTCGATGTCTTTGTCAGCGCTGAGCTTACCTTTACCATGGAGCATGAGAAGACTGCAGGTGACGGCGCCCACGGCGGGGGCTGTGCCTTGTCATCAGCTCTGGCTTCCTTTATTGCACAGGGCTACGCGCTGCAGGATGCGGCGGTGCTGGCCAAGGCCTATGTCACTGAAGGCATCGCCAAGCCAGCAGTTAAGGCCGATAACGGCAGACCGCCCATCGGCCATCACGGCCCCTGCACTGATCTCACCTTTTTCCCGGTGGTGCGTGAGCCGGGCTTCCCTGAGGGGCATGAGCAGCCTTTTGCCCCTTGTGTTGAGCGCATGGGACTGTATCCGGTGCTCTCTGATCTTAATACTATGCAGAGCCTGCTCTCTTTGGGAGTGCGCACGCTGCAGCTGCGCATTAAGGACAAGAATGATCCCAACCTTTTGGGCAAGATTAAGCGTGCGGTGTTCCTTGGCCGTCAGTTCAATGCCCGCATCTTTATTGATGATTATGTAGATCTGGCCATTGAGGCCGGCGCCTACGGCGTACACCTGGGGATGGAAGATCTGCGGGATGCGGATTTAGAGAAGATCTATCAGGCCGGACTGCATCTGGGTGTATCCACCCACGGCCCGTATGAGCTCTTAAAGGCCCTGCAGTTAAAGCCCTCTTATATTGCTCTGGGGCACATCTTCCCGACCAACTCCAAGAAGATGCCCTCAAAGCCGCAGGGGGTGGAGAAGCTGGCCTATCAAAAGGCCATTGCGGGCTCTTATCCCACCACCGCCATCGGCGGCATCAAGCTGCATAACGTAGAGAGTGTGCTCAAGGCTCAGGACTGCTCCGTGGCGCTCATTACCGGCATTACCGATGCCGGGCCTGAGGAGATCTGGGCGGTGGCTGAAAAGTGGCTCAAGCTCTGCGGCTCTGGCGATCCGGAGCCTGGCAGCAGCTTTTGCGTCGGACATGACCGGGAGCAGTAATGGCCTCTTTGCGCTATGCCCGTCAGGAGCTGCTGCCGGAGTTTGCAGGGACTGAAAACCTGCTTTCTTACGCCCGGGTCGGCATCGCAGGCTGCGGCGGTCTGGGCGGATTGTGTGCCTATCTGCTGGCTGCAGCCGGCGTGGGTGAGCTGCGCCTTGCGGACGGGGATGCGGTATCGCTGTCCAATCTGCACCGGCAGGTGATGTATGACTTAAGTGCGCTCGGGCGCAATAAAGCGCAGTGCTTAAAAGAGCGCATCGCCGCGCTCAACCCTGAGCTTAAGATCAGCGTCACTGAGGATATGCTCGCAGAACAGAACTTTGTGCAGTTTGCAGCCGGGCTTAACCTGCTTGTAGTGCTCACTGACAATCAGCTCTCGCGCTGCGTGCTCTCAACCCTCGCTTTAAAGCAGCGCCTGAACGTCATTGAGTGCTCGGTGGCCGGTTTTGACGGACTGCTGGGGGCCTTTTGCTACGCTGAGCCTGACTTTGTCACAAAGTTTGGCTGCTATGGCTGCCTTGCCGGCTCTGCAGCTGAGCTTGAAGCACAGGCCAAAATGGAGCCTGCCCGGACACTGGGCATCACCGGGCCTGCTGCCGCGCAGATGGCCGCAGCCGCAGCCGGCCTTGTGCTGTCGGTGCTGACCGGGCGTATGGATAAAAGTTTTTACGGCACGCTGCGGCATTTTGATTTAAAGAGCCAGCGCGTGCAGAGCTTCAAACTGCACCCCCGGGAAAACTGCCCGGAATGTGCAGCCGCGCGTGCCGGGAGCTGACCTTGGCTTTCAGGCTGTGCGCGTGAGGAAGAGGAAAGGAAGATTTAGATGGCAGATCAAATTGAGATTTTCTTTAACGGGGAGAGCGAGCAGGTGCCTGCGGGCTCGACCCTGCAGGATTTATTGACCCAAAAAGGCATACAGGCTCTGGGAACTGCCTGCGCCGTCAATTCAGAAATTGTTCCCAAGGATACCTGGGCGCAGTACAAGCTCAGTGCATCCA
>JADINH010000215.1 GCA_017694225.1 Candidatus Avisuccinivibrio stercorigallinarum | reverse complement strand
TCGTACACCTCCTTGATCAGGCACTCAATATGCGCGCCGTCGTTGGAGTACTTAAAGGAATTGGAGATCAAATTGTTGAGCACCTGGCGCAGTTTCTGGCAGTCGCCCACCACCTGCGAGTGCCGGATGTCAAACTTGATGGCAAAGCTGCGCTGTGACTGTTCGGCCATCACGCGGAACACATCGAGATTGGAGGTCAGGAAGGTGCGCAGATCAAAAGGCACCGGGGTCAGGCTCTGCTGCATTTCAGGGCGCGAGACTTCGAGGATGTCGTCAACAAGGAGCAGCAGCTGCCCGGAAGTCAGATTGATGCGCCGGATGATATTCTCAAGTTCAGCGGCATCACCCTTTTTGTGCTCAGCAAGCTGGCAGAGGCCCAAAATGCCGTTGAGCGGCGTTCTCATGTCGTGTGACATGTTGGCAAAGAAGGTGTTCTTGGCAATTTCATTGCGCCGCGACATCTCAAGGGTGTCCTTTAAAAGCTGATGCTCTTCAATTTCCTTGATTTTCTCGGCATCCACCTGCTTAAAGGAGATTAAGCTTTCGTAGACATCCAGGGACTCATCGAACAAAATGCGCACGTTAAACCACACATAGCGCCCGTTCTTCTCCTCGATGATCTGATAGTCATGACCAAGGTCGCGGATGTAGTTTACCGCCAGGTGCTCCAGGTTTTTGAGCGAATACTCACGGGCAAACTCCGGCCAGTGATCGGGGTGGATGATGGTCTGCATCGCGGCCATGAACTGCGTGTAGGAGGAAGTGCCGTGCAGCAGCTCCTTGAAGTAGGGGCAGGCCTTGAGCAGGGAATAATTGCCGTCGCGGAAGTTGACGCGCACGATGTCCCGGAAGGAATTGCCCAGCACCTTTAAGGCCTCAGAGCTTGACTGTATTTCCTGGGAGAAGCTGTACTCGCGCTTGAGCATCCACAGCTCCAGGCAGATGAATAAAACCAGAAGGCCGATAAAGGTCGAGAGCACGGCATGGAAATCCTGGAGGATCACATCCACCGGGGCGGTGACAATGGTGTGCCAGCTGCTGCCGGTGTGAATGCAGTAATAGGCGGCGCGCTCAAACAGCGGCCCGCTGTCAGCTTCATCGAAGATAAAGCATTCATCGGCAATCGGATCGTCAACCGAGCACTTTAATTTGTGCTGATTTTGATAGTGCATTACCGCCTGAAAAATCTCATCGCCCGAGGCGATGATGTCCTCATAGCTGTGTTTGATGCCGTCATTGTGCTGATAGTAGAGCACATTGCCCTCATTATCGAGGATATAGGCGCAGTAGCCCTCAGGCAGATCGGAAAGCTCCATGTTGCTGAGCAGCATCTGATCGAGGTAGATGTCGCAGCCGAGCGTGAGCTCAGTCTCCGGCTGGGTGATGGCGGCAGTGGTGATCTGTTTTCCGGTGGTGAGATCGGTGTAGGGCGGGCTCATCATTACGCGCCCGGGATGGGCGGCGGTGAGCTGATACCACTCGCGGCTGTGCAGATCGTAGCCTTTGGGCTCCACAAATTGATGATCGACCACCTCGCTTTTATAGATCATAAAGAGGTGCAGCTTGATCCCGGGCAGGGCCTGCCTTAATTTTTCCTCCGAGCTTAAGGCAAAGTCAGTGAGCGCCTGATTAATCTGCGCTTTGGGGGCATTTTCCTTCTCCAGGCGCACGGTGAGCTCTTCGGCAAAGTCAGCGAGGAAGCGGATGAAGTCCTCTTCCTTTTGATACTTGGCGGCGGCGGAAATGCTGATGCGCTTGGTCAGCTGCATGCCCACATCGTGGCTGGCGTTGAGCATATTGGCGCGCAGCAGGTAGAGCGAGAGCGCGGAGAAGGCCAGAAACAGCAGGAACAGGGCCACGCCGTAAGTGGAGATCATCTTGCGGCCGCTGCGCAGCAGCTGTTTTAAACGTAGTATTCCATTCAGGCCCTTCTGCATTGTTTTTTCCTAATTTGGGGTAGGTTTATCCATTATAGGCTTGCAGGCGGGCAAATCCGGAAAAGATTGGATCTTTTTGCCCATTATGTGACCCCGCCCAAAAAAGAGCAGAAATATCCTAAAAATCCAAAATTTGTTGGCACGCTTTCATCCGCCGCAACCCGAAGTTTTTGCACAAACAGCCTACGAGTTTCCCACAACTTTGCCCACATTCGTGCTTTCCCAAAAAATAGCCGCTTGACTTTCAATTTTGAAAAAGATCCTCAAGGTTAGCGGTATAAATAATTTACCCACAGGGAAAACCGCATATTTATCGGGTCGGCGGAAAATACCACCGTTTTTCCCACAGGATCTGACAGCCCGCGTTGGGAAAGTGGGCAAATTCCAAAGTTGAGAAAATTTTCTCAAAAACTCATAAAAATTTAACCCAGGCTTAGTTTTCCCGATAAATACCGGCTTTTGAAAATAAGTCCTTGATTTTAAAGGAAATTTTTAAAAACCCGAAGTCTTTAAAAAAATTTCCCACAGCCCGGGAGGCTTGATTTGATTGAGTTTCCCACCGATTTTGCGCTAATCCACAAAATTTCCCACACGCCGTTTTGTGGGTTGTGGAAATGCCCGAAAATTAAAGCTTGACAGGGTGGATTTTTCACCTTTGAAAGTGCGTTTTTAGGGCGGTCATTTTGCATGCCCTTGATTTTAAAGGAAATTTCGCGCTGCGCTTTGCTAGCGCGTATAGTGTGATCTGCATCACATGCTAGCAGCGGGGCAGAAATAAGGCCGCAGACAAAAGCTGCGGCCTGTGGGAAATTGATTTGGCGCTGCTAGCAGAGCCCTGCCTGTGGGATCTTTAAGCCACTTTAACCCAGGGAGGTGTCAAGCAGCATCATCAGCACAAAACCTGCCATCACAAAGAGGGTGCCGGCATTGCTGTGCTCTCCCAGGCGAGCCTCGGGAATGAGCTCCTCCACCACTACATAGAGCATGGCACCGGCGGCAAAGGACAAAAGCCAGGGCAGCACCAGAGCGAAGTTGGAGGCGGCGAGCACCACTGCAATGGCGGCAATGGGCTCGACCAGGCCCGAGAGCGCCCCCATCAAAAAGGCTTTGCGCCGGGTATTGCCCGCCGAGTGCAGCGGCAGGGTCACCGCCGCGCCCTCGGGGATATTCTGTATGCCCATGCCAAGGGCCAGCGCCGCAGCTGCAGGCAGGGCATCCCCGCCGCCTGCAGCCGCTGCAGCCGCACAGGCCACACCCACGGCCATGCCCTCGGGAATGTTGTGGATGGTCATGGCCAGAAAGAGCAGGGTCTCGCGCTTTAAATGCACGCGCGGGCCCTCAGGGTGGGTGGAGCCCAAATGCAGATGGGGCAGCAGGTTGTCCAGCAAAATGAGAAAACACACGCCCAGGATGAAGCCGCCTGCCGACGGCAGGGCCGGCAGCACCCCGGCCGCCTCTGCGCCTTCAATGGCCGGAATGAGCAGCGACCACACTGAGGCTGCGATCATGATGCCGGCGGCAAAGCCGAGCGCCAGTTTGGTAAAGAGCGGATTGGGCTCTTTTTTAAAGAAGAAGACTGCACAGGCGCCTAAGGTGGTCATGGCAAAGGTAAAAGCCGTGCCCAGGGCAGCGTACAGCAGTGAATCTGAGATCATGAGAAAAATTCCTCCCCTGCACTGCGGCCCCGCCTTGGCCGGGCAGCTGTGATTTTTTCCTGATTATACAAGGCAGGCAGTCTTTATGCAGGCCGCTTTGCCGATGCACATTTTTCATCAGTATAGCCGCCTCTTATTGAGAAATCTTCTCAATTAAAACAGTTTCTCATTTTTACTCACATCTCATAAAAACCCTGTACAATGGGTCTCAACAAGTTCATTGATTTATTTAACAGGAGTTAACCAATGTCTTTAATTAACAAGGAAGTTGCAGATTTTTCCGTACAGGCTTATCAGAACGATGATTTCCACACCGTCACCAAGGCCGACATTTTAGGCAAGTGGTCTGTGTTCTTCTTCTATCCGGCTGACTTCACCTTTGTGTGCCCGACCGAGCTTAAGGATCTGGCCGGCAAGTACGAGGAGTTCAAGAAGATCGGCTGCGAGATCTACTCTGTATCCTGCGACTCCCACTTCGTGCACAAGGCATGGCACGATGCCTCTGACACCATCAAGGCAATTTCTTACCCGATGCTGGCAGATCCCAACCACCGTCTGGCCCGTGACTTCCAGGTCTTAATCGAGAACGACGGCATGGCAGAGCGCGGCACCTTCGTGGTCAACCCTGAGGGCAAGATCGTGGCCTATGAGGTGGTGGCAGGCAATATCGGCCGCAACGCCGATGAGCTGCTGCGCCGCGTAGAGGCCCTGCAGTTCGTAGCCGAGCACGGCGATCAGGTCTGCCCTGCCAAGTGGCAGCCGGGTGCAGCCACCTTAAAGCCGGGTCTTGACTTAGTTGGCAAGCTCTAATTTTGAAGTTGTTTAGTTTCTAACTGTTTAATGACTGAGGCTCTGCAGCAGCAGGGCCTTTGTTGTGTATGGCAAAGGTTTTTTCGCAGTTTTTGGCAGATTTTTAATCCCGTAGGAGTGCTTCATGCCCAGCAATAACGAATTATATGATGCCGTCATCGTAGGCGGCGGCCCGGCCGGTCTGACTGCGGCCCTGTATTTAGCCCGTGCACGCTACCGTGTGCTGGTGGTGGAAAAGGACAGATTTGGCGGTCAGATCACCATCACCCATGAGGTGGTCAATTATCCTGGTGTGGAGAGCACTTCAGGCGAGGCCTTGACTGAGACCATGCGCCGCCAGGCCCAGAACTTTGGCGCTGAGTTCCTCCTGGCCGAAGTCACTGACTTGAAGCTTGAGGGTGACATCAAGACTTTGGTGACCAGCCGCGGCACCCTGCGCGCCTTTGCCGTCTTAATTGCCACCGGCGCAAATCCGCGCCGCATCGGCTTTAAGGGTGAGCAGGAGTTTCGCGGCCGCGGCGTGGCTTACTGCGCCACCTGCGACGGCGAGTTCTTCACCGGCAAGGAGCTGCTGGTCATCGGCGGCGGCTTTGCCTCAGCCGAAGAGTCGATGTTCCTCACCCGCTATGCCAGCAAGATCACCATCTTAATCCGCAAGGACGGCTTCTCCTGTGCCAAGTCCATTGCCGACGAGGTGGCTGAGCACTCCAAGATCACGGTCAAGTGCCATCATGAGCTCAAGGCCGTCGAGGGCAATGACATGGGCATTACCAAGGCGGTGCTCTATAACAATCAGACCGGTGAGACCTTTGACTACACCGCAGCAGACGGTGACACCTTCGGTGTGTTCGTGTTTGCAGGCTATGTGCCCAACACTGGCCTGGTGAAAGACAAGGTCGCGCTCAACGAGCAGGGCTATGTCATCACCTCAGCTGACAAAGAGACCAATGTGCCGGGCGTATTTGCCGCAGGCGATGTCTGCATCAAGGCCCTGCGCCAGGTGGTGACCGCCACTGCCGACGGCGCTCTGGCTGCCGCTGCCATGGAAAAGGTGGCCGCCAAAATGCACGAGAAGACCGGTCTGGTGCCTGAAGTGCCCAATGCCGTGCGCAAGGCCCCTGAGCAGCCGCGCGCCTCCCTGGCCCCGGAGCCGCAGAGCGGTTCCTTTGTTTCAGCTGACATGGTGCCGCAGCTTAACGCAGTGTTCGAGCGCATGGCCTCCAAACTGACCCTGGAAGTGCACAGCGACGGTCAGGACAAGGGCCGTGAGCTTGCCGCTGCCATGCAGGAGCTTGCTGCCTTAACTGACAAGCTCGACACTAAGGTGGTCGAGGGCGGGGAGAGTGAACTGCCCTGCGTCAAACTGATGCGTGAGGACGGCTCCTGGTCAGGCCTTGCCTTCCACGGCGTGCCCGGCGGCCATGAGTTCACCTCCTTTATCCTGGGCCTTTACAACGCCGCAGGCCCGGGCCAGCAGATTGACGAGCAGGATGCCGAGCGCGCCAAGGGCCTTGATAAAGAGCTCAAGCTGCAGGTGCTGGTGTCCCTGTCCTGCACCATGTGCCCGGATCTGGTGACCGCCGCACAGCGCCTGGCTTCCTTGAATGCCAAGGTCAGCGCTGAGGTCTATGACGTCAACCTCTTCCCGGATCTGCGCACGCAGTACAAGGTGATGTCAGTGCCCTGCCTGGTGGTAAACGGCGAGCACATCTCCTTTGGCCGCAAGAACCTCACCGAGCTGCTCGATTACCTCGAAAAGCTCGCCTAAGGTTTTCAGGCTGTAAGCAAACGGAGGCTGCCCAAGAGGCGGCCTCTGCTGTTTTTAAACCGGCACTTTTTTCAGATTTGCTAAGGCGCACACTGCAAGGCAGGCTCAAGCTGTGGCACAATGGGATAAATAACCGCAGTTTGAGGGAAAAAGCCGCCATGACAGATGAAAGCCATCTTAACGAGAATTTATCCGAAGTTTTGTTCAAGCCCCAGCGCACCTCGCTGGAGACTTCCCTGATCTCCAATTCTGGCTGTCCGCTGCCGGACATTGATTATGCCCTGCAGTCACACTTTGGCTTTCAGAAAAACTGGTACCGCCCGGTAAACCGCTTTTACTGGACGTGGCTGGGCGGCAACCTGCTGGACATTGACGAGGCTCTTTCCAATATCGCGGTGTCCACCAACAAAAGAACCCGCCCGCAGTGCCTCGATACGGTGGAAGAGTACGGCCCGGGCAATTGGATCTATGAGTTCAGCGCCATTGCCCAAAAGCGCGTGCTCATGGCCGGCAAGGCGGGCGATCCGGAGCTCAAGGCCCATCATCTGCGCCTGGCCTCCCGCTACTTTGCCATCGCGGCATATCCCAATTTAAAGGGCGATGTGCTCGCGGCGGAAGCTGCCATGCACTCGCGCCGCCATTACCGTGAGGTGTTTGAAACCTCCAAGGTCTGCGGCTATTACTCCACTGAAACCTTTGACTACAAAGGCAGCAAGATCAACGCCTATCTGCACAGCCCGGATAATACTGAGCTGCATCCCTGCGTGGTGGTGGTCTGCTCCTATGAGCAGAGCTGCACCGATTACTTCCGCTTCTTTAACGATTATTTAAGGCCGCACGGCATGGCGGTGCTGGTCATTGAAATGCCGGGCCTGGGCAGCTGCGCCAATATCAAGCTCGATGCCTCCTGCTCGGATTTTATTCAGGCTGCAGTCGAGCATATCGACAAGCTGCCCTTTATTGACAGCAGCAATATCGGCATCTTTGCAGGCGGCCTGGCTGCCCTCGCGGCCCTGCGCCTTGCCATTTTGCAGCCTGCGCTGCTCAAGGGCGTGTCGGTGGTGAACCCCATCATCGACAATGTGTTCAATCACCCTGAAGTGATGATGAATGTGCCCTTATGCCTGCGCTCCTCCTTTGCAAACCGCATGGACTTGGATGCCTCCAACTGGGATACGGTGGTGCCGCAGACGCAGATTTTTTCGCTCAAAAAGCAGGGCCTGCTGACTGCGGTGGCCAAGCTCAACACCCCGGTGCTGTGCCATTACATCAAGGAGCTGAAGATCACCGCCGAGGATGCCAAATTAATTGAGCGCAGCTTTAAAAACGCTGACTGCCGCCCGCTGGAGACAGCCGATGTCAGCGGCGGCTCGTTCCAGACCTTTAAGCGCACTACGGAATTTTTCATCAAGCGCTTCGGCCTTAATTAGTAAGGCCGCTTTAGCAGATCAACACTGACAGACGGAAAACAGAACAACATGAAAGATAACAGCAGGGGCAGAACCATTGTCATCAAGCTTGGCACCAGCACCTTAACCCGCGGCAGCGGGCATCTGGTGCGCTCACAGATGCTGGAAATTGTGCGCGCTGCGGCCAAGCTGCGCGAGCGCGGCCACCGCGTGCTGCTCGTTTCCTCCGGCGCCATGGCTGCCGGGCGCGAGGTGCTGCACAATCCCGATCTCCCCAAGGTCTTAAGCTCCAAACAGCTGCTCGCTTCAGTAGGGCAGAGCCGTTTGATGTCGGTATGGGAGAGCCTGTTTGGCATCTACAATATTGATGTGGGGCAGATTTTGCTTACCCGGGCTGATTTGGAAAACCGCGAGCGCTTTTTAAATGCGCGCGATGCCCTGTTTGCCCTGCTTGATCACGGCATTGTGCCGGTGATCAATGAAAACGATGCGGTGTCCACGCAGGAGATCCGGGTGGGTGACAATGACAATATGGCCGCTCTCTCCGGCATCTTAAGCGGGGCTGACATGGTCATTCTGCTTACCGATCAGGAAGGGCTCTTCACTGCCGATCCGCGCAAAGATCCTGATGCCAGGCTGATTGAAGTAGTCGAGGAGATTGACGGGCGCATTGAAGCGCTGGCCGGCGGAGCGGGCAGCGCCCAGGGCACCGGCGGCATGGCCACCAAGGTGCATGCCGCCAAAACCGCCATGGCCGCGGGGATTGAACTTATCATCGCCTCGGGAGCAGATCCCTCCATTTTGCTTGACCTCTGTGAAGGGCGCGGGCGCGGCACTTTCTTCAGGCCAAAGCACAAGGCACAGCTTGCGCGCAAGATCTGGCTTTCGGCGGCGGTCAAGGCCGGGGGCACGATTGTGGTCGATGCCGGGGCTGAGCGGGCTCTCACCGAGCGCGGCTCCAGCCTGCTGCCCACCGGCGTGGTGGGGGTCTCCGGTGAGTTTGCCCGCGGCGCCATCGTCGAGGTGGTAAATCAGCAGGGTCAGGTGATTGCCAAGGGCGCAGCGCGTTACAGCGTGGATGATTTAAAGCGCATCATGGGGCATCAGTCCGATGAAATTGAGGGCATTTTGGGCTACTCCCACGGCATGGTGGTGATGCACCGCGATGATCTGGTGGTAAGTTAGAAGTTGAGGACAGAGGAAGAGGAAAGGAGAACGTTATGGGACAAATTGCAGAGCTCTGCCGCAAGGCACAACAGGCATCTTATCAGACCGCAGTGCTGACTACCGCACAGAAGAACAATCTGCTGCGCGCCATTGCCGCCAAGATCAGGGAGCGCCGCCGTGAAATTGAAGACGCCAATCAGGTGGACTTAAAGGCCGCCTCAGAGAAGAAAATCGCTCCGGCCATGCTCGACCGCCTCAACCTCAATCCCGCCCGTTTTGAGGAAATGGTAAGCGGCGTGGAGAAGGTGGCTCTGCTTGATGATCCCATCGGGCAGGAATATGACGGGCGCATTGTGCCCTCGGGGCTTAAGATCGTCAAAAGACGGGTGCCGCTGGGCGTCGTCGCGGCCATTTACGAGGCCCGGCCCAATGTCACTGCCGACATTGCAGCGCTGTGTTTAAAGTCTGGCAACGCCTGCGTGCTGCGCGGCGGCTCAGAGGCCATCTGCACTAATCTTGCCATCTATCAGTGCATCCGTGAAGTGTTGATGAAGAACAATCTCAATCCCTATGCGGTGTCCTTTTTAAAGAGCACCAAGCGCGAGGATGTACTGGAGCTTTTGGGGCAGGATGAATTTGTCGATGTGGTGATCCCGCGCGGGGGCGAGAGCCTGCACCGCTTCTGCCGGCAAAACTCCACCATTCCGGTGATCATCGGCGGTTTTGGAGTGTCGCATATCTATGTGGGGCGCACAGCTGATTTAGTCAAAGCCGTGCCGCTTATCATCAACGCCAAGGTGCAAAAGCCTTCGGCCTGCAATGCCCTTGACACCCTGCTTATCGAAAAGAGCCGGGTGGAGGAGCTGTGCTCGCGGCTTGCGGTGCAGCTTAAGGATTACAAGGTTGACATTCATGCCCACGGGGAGTGCTATGAGTGCTTTAAAAAGCTCAATTACCCCCAGCTCTTTGAGGGCAGGCCTGAGGACTTTGATACCGAGTGGCTGTCCCTTGCCATGAATGTGGCACCGGTTGCTGACGCGGCGGCGGCCGCTGCGCATCTGCGCGCGCATAAGGCCTGCCATTCTGATGCAGTGCTCAGCAATGAGCTCTCTGAGATTGACACCTTTATCAAGGGCGCGGGTTCGGCCTGCGTCTATGTCAACGCCTCCACGCGCTTTACTGACGGCGGACAGTTCGGCCTCGGTGCCGAGGTGGCCATCTCCACGCAGAAGCTGCACGCCCGCGGGCCGATGGCGCTGACTGAACTTACCACCTATCAATACGTCTGCCGCGGCGATTATCTCTGCCGCAGTTAATTAAAAGGCCCTGAGTTTTCCCTCAGGGCCATGACTGCAGTTTTGCAGTTTTTTATGCCTGACGTTTCTTAAAGCTTTTCCTGCACGATGCGGTAATTGCTGCCCTCGGGCACAAAGGTCAGGCGGTGGGTAATGCCCTGCGGGGCATCCTCCTCATGATGGGACACGAACAGAATGGAAGTGCTGCCATGCTCCATGATGTAGGTGATAAAGGCGCGCACCAGGGCGCGGCCGAAGGCATCCAGGCCCTGCAGCGGCTCATCGAGGATCAAAAGCGGCGGGTTTTTCACCAGTGAGCGCACAATCAAAAGCAGGCGCTGCTGTCCAAAGGACAAAGTCTTAAAGGACTGATGCTCCTTGTCCGCAAGGTTGATAAGCGAGAGCCACTGCCTTGCAATCTTAAGCTCTTCATCGCCCGGCTGCTGATACAAACCGATGGAATCGTAAAAGCCTGAGAGCACTACATTGATGACCGGTGCTGACACGCGGTAATCAAGATGCAGCGCGCCGCTGACCAGACCGTAGTACTTCTTGATGTCCCAGATGCTCTCACCCGAGCCGCGCTTGATGCCGAATACCGTAACGTCATTGGCGTACACGAGCGGATTTTCACCGGTAATCAGCGAGAGCAGGGTGGACTTGCCTGCACCGTTGGGGCCCACGATCTGCCAGTGCTCGCCTTTGTTGACCGTAAAGTTGAGATCCTGCAGCACCGGGCGGGCATAGGTGATGTTGACATGCTTAAGCTCCACCACCGGGCCGTCCTTGATGGGCAGCAGGGCGGATTTGGCCGGGGGCCTGGGCAGCTCGACTGCCGGCAATGTGCCGCAAAAGAGCAGGGCCTTGGCCTCTTCATCCTGCTCAATCACCTCACGGGTGTCGAGCTTGGCAATGGAGAGATTGGAGATGATGCCCAGGGCAGTGAGCTCCTGCGGGATTTCATCCGGGCGGTTGACGATGAGCACAATCGGCACTGCGTAATTTTTATGAATGTAGGCAAAGACCTCCAGCAGTGAAGCGCGGGTGGGGATGTCCAGCGCATCAAAGGGGGTGTCGAAAACCAAGAGATCCGGCTTGCTGCCTAAAGCCTTGACCAGCAGGATCTTGCGGCCCTCGCCGCCTGACAAGGTGCGGATGGGGCGGTCGAGCAGACCCGCCACGCCAAAGGCGATGATGGCTTCGTTGACCGACTTCAGATCAGTGTCCACCAGGAGGTCGCGCCCGGTGATGCCGAGCTCTTCCTTGGGGGTGGCGCTGTCGGTGTTTCTTAAGTTGTAATCGTCCTCAAAGAGCTTTTGCTGTTTCTCAAAGGAAACAAGCTCGGCCTTGATGCCCTGCGGGGCGCTGCCCGAGATTAAGGGCAGATCATTGGACAGTGCGCGGGCTACGGCGGACTTGCCGCTGCCGTTCTGGCCGATTAAGACGATAAGGTCATGGGGTTTTAAGGTCAGGCTGGGGATTTCAACCTGCAGTTTGTCGCTCAGGCGGTATTTTGCTTCTGAGTAAGTAAGCATGATGTGTGCTGTTGCCTCTGTTCTGCGGAAGTGATCTGCTGACTAAACATTGATCGAGGTCAAAAGTTCAGCAAAAAGGTGCTCAACTTTTGTGACATTCAATGCAAATTTGGAAGATTTTTCCCGCAAGTCTTTCGTTTTTAACTACATTTTAGTGTGGGATCATAGCACGCACCGCTTAACGCTAAGGACTGAATTATGCAGAAAATAGAGAAATTTAAGATTTTGGTTTTGTTAAAGCCCGGTGACAATCAGCCTGCCATGGACAGAGCCAACGAATTTGCGCGCTTTATGCCTGATATTGAGATCACAGCCTGCCGCATCGTCAATGAATTTGATGAAGCCTCCAGGGCTAACCTGCAGCAGCAGACTGAGCGTGAGCTCAAGGCCTTGGCTGCCAAATATCCAAGCATCAAAGAGTTTGTGCCCAAGGTCATCTTCGCTAAGAATGTGCCTGAGGCTTTTGTTAAGGAAGCGGCTGACGGTGACTACACCATGGCCATCATTTCAGTGAACAAACGCAATAAGATTAAGGATCTGTTTGTCAGCACCATCGACAGCCAGGTGATGCGCAAGATCAATATTCCGCTCTTGGTCGTCAAGGATGCCCATGCTCCGCAGAAGCTCGGTCGTCCGATCATTCTGGCCATCGACTTTGAGGAAAGCGAGCATGACAAGAAGCTCGACGAGGTGCTGTTCCATGCCGCCAAGATCTTTGCCGATGAGTTCAACGGTGAGATTCATGTGGCCAACTGCGTCTCTCCTTTAAACCGCGGCTACATGGGCGGCAACACCAGACCCTCCAAGATTTTGCATCAGGACAAGGCCCCGCGCCACCGCGCCGACGTGCATCAGGAGTTTCTCGATATCTTTGCCAAAGAGCATGATCTGCCCCTGGAGCACACCCATGTGGTGTTAGGCCGCGTCGATGAGGAAATCCCGCGCCTGTGCGAGCAGCTGGAGGCGCGCATGGTGTGCATGGGCTCGTCTGCCAAATCCGGCCTGCTCACCCCGATGAACAGCTCAGCAAGCGAACTGGTGTTAGAGCAGATCAAGGGCGACATCTTCATTGTCAATGACGTGCAGAAGTACTTCCCGGAGGAAAAGAAGTAACAGCTGCAGCCTGAATAAACTGAATTTTCCCAAAATAGGAGATATAAACCTCAAAGCAAAAAGCCTGTCACTGACAGGCTTTTCGTTGTCCGGCGCATGCAGTTGCAGGCTTACTTCACATTGAACAGGAACTCGAACAGATCGCCGTCCTGCACGATGTAGTCCTTGCCCTCAGAGCGCAGTTTGCCCGCTTCCTTGGCGCCGTTTTCACCGCCGTACTTGATGAAGTCATCATAGGCGATGGTCTGGGCGCGGATGAAGCCGCGCTCGAAGTCTGAGTGAATCTTGCCGGCAGCCTGCGGAGCGGTGGCACCGACCTTGACGGTCCAGGCGCGCACTTCCTTGGGTCCTGCGGTAAAGAAGGTCTGCAGGCCCAAAAGCTTGTAGCCGGCGCGGATCACGCGGTTAAGGCCAGGCTCCTCAAGGCCCATGCTCTGCATGAACTCAGCGCGGTCGGCCTCGTCCATGGATGCAAGATCAGCCTCAATGGCAGCTGACACCGGCACCACCACCGAGTGCTCGCGATCGGCAATCTTCTGCACCTCGTCAAGATAAGGATTGTTCTCAAAGCCGTCCTCTGAGACATTGGCAATGTACATCACCGGCTTTAAGGTCAGGAAGGCAAAACCGCGCAGGGCAGCTCTGTCCTCTTTGGTCAGCTCAAGCTCACGCAGCATGTGGCCTTCCTCAAGGCAGGGCAGGCATTTTTCCAGGGCTGTCACCTGGGCCAGTGCTTCCTTGTCGCCGCCGGTGCGGGCGCGCTTTTCCAGGCGGTTTAAGGCCTTCTGGCAGACATCAAGGTCGGCAAGGGCGAGCTCCGTGTTGATGATCTCAATGTCAGAGGCCGGATCGACCTTTCCGCTGACGTGAATGACGTTGGGGTCATCAAAGCAGCGCACCACATGGGCAATGGCGTCAGTCTCGCGGATGTTCATCAAAAACTGATTGCCCAGGCCCTCACCCTTGGAGGCGCCTTTGACCAGGCCTGCGATGTCGACAAATTCCATGGCGGCGGGCAAGATCTTGGCCGGCTTTACGATGTCGGCAATGGCGTAAAGACGCGGATCGGGCACCGGCACGATGCCGGTATTGGGCTCGATGGTGCAGAAAGGAAAGTTCTCCGCTGCAATGCCGGCCTTGGTTAAGGCGTTGAATAAGGTGGACTTGCCGACGTTGGGCAGGCCCACGATGCCGCAGTTAAAACCCATTGTTATTTAACCTCCGAGTAGGCGGCAGGCTTGAAGGAATTGACATACGAAGATGCTCTTTCCGGTCCCTGCCTGAATAAAGTGCCGATGCCCAGGAGCGCATGCTCCAGGGCCTCTTCAATTAAGGAGCGCTCAGCTGCAGGCGGCCTGCCCAGCACGTAGTTCACTACGTCGCGGTCAGCGGGCTTGCCGATGCCGATGCGCAGGCGGTAGAAATTCTGATTGCCGCCAAAATTCTGTGTAATGCTCTTAAGCCCGTTGTGGCCGGCCAGGCCCCCGCCAAACTTCAGGCGGACCGAGCCGGGGGGCAGATCCATTTCATCGTGCAGCACCAGCACCTGAGAGGGCTCAATGCGGTAGAAAGAGCACAGGGCATTGGTGCAGCTGCCCGACAAATTCATGAAGGTGGTGGGGAAGGCAAGGCGCACATCCGCACCCTCTACGCTGCCGCGGCCCACAAGGCCGAAAAAGCGCTTTTCTTCATTTAGGGCAATGGAGTATTTGCGGGCAATTAAGTCCAAAAGCTCATAGCCGTAATTGTGGCGGGTGCCGGCGTACTTGGCGCCGATATTGCCAAGGCCCACGATAAGCTTGATGTCACAGGAGTTTGCCATCTATTTTCACAACCTCGTCAGTCCAGGCAGTTTTAAGCCCGGAGAGCGCCTGCGCCACGGAAATTTTGGGTGCGGCAAAAATATAATCAGGGACAATCTCAAAAAGCGGCACCAGCACAAAAGCTCGCTCCAAAGCCCGCGGATGGGGCAGGGTGAGCTCTTTTGTATGGCTGACGGCACCGGCATAGTCGATGATGTCCAAATCAAGAGTACGCGGCCCCCAGTGCACCAGACGGCGCCGGCCGTGTGCAAGTTCAATCTCCTGCATTACCCGCAGAAGCTCAGCGGGGCTTAAGCTGGTGTCAAGCTGGCACGCGGCATTTAAAAAGTCAGGCTGCGCTGTATTGCCCCAGGGCCTGGTGCGGTAAAGCGAAGAGCAGGCCGTGATCGGGCCTGCTCTGCGGCCTAATTCTTTTAAGGCCTGCTGCAGGGTGGACAGGCTCTCACCCATATTTGAGCCTGCACTGATTAAAGCAGCGGTCATTTTAAGGGTCAAGGTTCATGGCAGCACGCCAGGCACGGGCGCGGGCCAGTCTTTCCTGACGCTCTTTGGACGTATCCTTGTCAAACCCGGCTGTGCTCTCCTTTTTGGAGACGGCCTCCTGACGTCCGGTATTCTTGTCCTGCTTGCGCTTGGGCTTTTCACGGCGCTTGCGGCGCTTTTCCTCGCGGCGGGCGGCGCTTTCAGCGCGGGCCTGCTGCTGGCGCAGAAGCTTTTCCTGAGCCTCGTCATAGTAGTGCTGCCAGAACTTGACGTAGGGAATGAGCTCGGGCTCAAACTTGGCGCGCAGCTTGATGATGTCAAAGGCGGCGCGGAACAGGCCCTGCTTTGCTATTTCGTCAATGGCGCTGGCCTCCAGGCTGTCATCGGTGATGCGGTAGACCAGGGTAATCAGGCGCTTGATGTCGCTCATGATCGCAAAAGGAATGGCGGTCACGCTGTACTGCTCATTGAGCGCCTGCTCGCAGGCGGCGTTAATGAGAGCATCGAGCGGCTTGGGCGACGGATTGGACAGATTGCGGTTTTTGAGCGTGAGCAGAATCTTTTCAATCTTCGGCCAGAGCATCACGGTGTACAGGAAGTGCGGCTTATTGCGCTTTTGCTGCAGATAGCGCTGATCGGAGCTTGCCAGGGCATACTCGATAAAGCTGTTGTACTTCTCCGAGCTGATGAACTCCTCCTGTCCCGGGAAGAGCAGCTCAAAAATCTTGTAGTGCTGCAGTTCGCGGAAGCTCTGCAGGCCGTGTCCGGTTAAGAAGAGCTTGTTGACCTCTTCAAACATGCGGGCATTGGAGATGTTAAGCAGCAGGGGGGAGAGACGGGCAATCGGCTCTTCGGTGCGCTTGGCAATCTTAAAGCCGAGCTTGGCCTTAAAGCGGATGGCTCTGATCATGCGCACCGGATCTTCCTGATAGCGTTTGTCCGGATCGCCGATGATGTCAATCATGCCGCGGTTGAAGTCATACAGGCCGCCGTGGAAGTCAATCAGGCTGAAATCGCTGATGTCATAATATATGGCATTGATGGTGAAATCGCGGCGGTCGGAGTCCTCTTCAATCCTGGTTCCGTAGCTGTTGTCGCGCACTAACATGCCGTCCCGGCTCTGAATGGAATTGTCATTGCTGCCGGAGCGGAAGGTGGTCACCTCAATGATTTCATTGCCGTACAGCACGTGCACAATCTTAAAACGTCTGCCGATGATGCGTGAATTGCTGAACAGACGATGGATCTGTTCGGGGCGGGCGTTGGTGGAAATGTCAAAATCCTTGGGGGCCTGCCCTAAGAGCAGATCACGGATGCAGCCGCCGACTAAATAGGCCTCAAAACCGGCACTGCGCAGACGGTATAAGGTGCGCAGGGCTGACTGTGAGATATTTTTGCGCGATACAGAATGCTCAGAACGCGAGAGGGTAAGTTTTGCCTGTCCCTGCTTTCTAACCTGGGCTTTATGCTGTTTTAAAATGTCGTCAAGACCGTAAAGTAAGGCAGAAATTTTGAATATCCTCGTTGCGTAATTACTAATAAAGTCAAAATTTGCAAAATTTTTGGCTCCACATTATACACCTAAAAGGTGCAAAGCTAAGCCGCCGCGGACGGGCCTTACCGGGCCTTGGCAAAGCTCTGTTCAAGCAGCGCAAAGAGCCGGTCATCCTCAATGCAGCCAAGGCGCACGCTCAGCCAGTAAGTCTTGTTCATATGGTAGGCAGGCAGAAAGGGGTAGCCCTCGGTCAGCAGCTGTTGCACCAGCTCCTCGTCAAGATGCAGGTTCACCAGCGGCACGCTGCCAGGACCCTCAAGGCCGATGACCCTGGCCTTGGGCTCAAGCAGCACCGCAAACCACTTGCGCGTAACCTGATGGCGCAGCACCGCGCTTGAGGGGCTGTCGGGCCATAAAAACTCAGGCTCAGCCTGAAAGTGCTCTTTGGCATAGGCGGCAAGCCGCTGCTGCTGCGGCAGGGCAAAGCAGGCCGGGCGGGAGGCCTTGGCATAAATCTCAGTTACGATCTGCAGCATGCGTTCGCGCAGCGCGGCATTAAAGGCCCCGCTGCCGTGCAGAAACCCGGTGTAGAGTTCATTGATGCCCTCATCGACTACAAAGAGCTGCAGCGCGCCGTTCTGCACTTCAGGCAGAAGCGCGATGATCAGGGTGAAAGCGCAGAAGCCAGCTTGTGCTGTATCATCTGCAGCTGCGGGCGCCGCAAGCTGGCAGCGGCAGAACAGGGCGCCATCCTGCTGCAGGGCGGTTAAGGCCGGGCGCAGTTCTGCAGGAAGGTGGTCAGGCAGCTTGGGGCTGAAACCAAGCTGCAGCAGTTTTTGGAGCTCTGTGATCCTGTGGGCGCGCAGTTTGGTGAGGGCATCGGTGAGTGCTGCGGCCGTCTCAGTTTCAGGCATCAAGTTCGATGTCACCTTTGGGCAGGGCATTGAGATCAAAGCGTTTGGCGGCAAGCGGCCAGATTTCAGCCGGGGTCAGGGCGCTGCAGCCTGAGATGTCCTGATTGAGCAGCGTCAGCACGTAAAGCACTGCATCCCTGGGGCTGTGGCTGTCGAGCACTGCCATGGCATGATTTTGCTTGGACAATTTGCTGCCGTCCTTTGAAGTAATAAGCGGCAGGTGCAAAAACTTGGGCGGCTTTGCCCCGAGCAGCTTGTAAATATAGATCTGCAGCGGGGTGGAGGAGATTAAATCACTGCCGCGCACCACCTCGGTAATGCCCTGGCGGATGTCATCGGTCACGCAGGCGAGATTGTAGGAGATGATGTTGTCCGAGCGCCTTAAGGTCAGGCTCTCAGGCAGCAGGGGCACGTAGATGGAACCAAGGCGCTCATCGGTAAAGGTGCGCTCTGCTTCCTCACAGTCAAGCTTGATGGCAAAGCCGCGGCGGTATTTTAAGCCGCGCTCACGGCAGGTGCAGGGACGCTCTCTTATCTGCCGTCTGGTGCAGGCGCAGACAAAGGTTTTGCCGGTGGCAATCAAGTTGTCGATGCTGTTTTGATAATAGGAGAGATCCTCAGTCTGAATAAGAGGCTCACCGTCAAAGTGCAGCCCCAGGCGGTCCAAGTCCTCCAAAATGCCCTGTTTGTATTCTTCACGGCAGCGGGGTTTGTCCAGATCTTCAAGGCGCAGAAAGCACAGTCCGCCCTGCTGTTTGGCGCGCATATAGGCGCAGGCGGCGGCAAGCAGGGAGCCCAAATGCAGGCGGCCTGAAGGTGTGGGTGCAAAGCGCCCTTGATACATAAAATCCCCTAAAGTGAAGCGGCGCAGCTGCCGCCTGATGTGAGCGCATGCACTTAGCCCTGCCTCCTTGCGGCGGCAGGGCGCTTTAACAGCTTTTGAGGTTTAACCTTCGAGCTGCTTTTCCTTAATCTCAGCTACAGCCTTGCACTCCACGCACAGATCTGCAGTCGGACGGGCCTCCAGACGCTTGATGCCGATTTCGTCACCGCAGTGCTCGCAGTAGCCGAACTCGTCGCGGTCAAGTTTCTGCAGGGTCTTTTCAATCTTCTTGATAAGCTTTCTCTCGCGGTCACGGGCGCGCAGCTCCAGGGCAAACTCCTCTTCCTGTGAAGCTCTGTCCACCGGATCAGGGAAGTTTGCAGCTTCGCTCTTCATGTGGCCTACGGTGCGGTCAACCTCGGATCTCAACTGATCACGCCAGGCGGTCAAAATCTTTCTGAAATGCTCTTTCTGAGCCTCATTCATGTACTCTTCGCCAGGCTTTTCCTGATAGGGCTTTACACCGGCAATCGCCAGCGGTCCCATGGACTCTAAACTAGTATCTTGTGCGCTCATAATTACATCTTCCTTAACTAAGCCAAGTCAGCCTCATATCGAGCGGCTTAACTCTGCCAAGTGTCATTTGTTCAAATCTTTTGCAAAAGAGGCTCTGCCTCCTTTGTGAAATACCTGAAGCCAAGGCTAAAAGACTTCCTGCTTTAGAGCCTTTGCTCTTTACAGGCTTTAACGTCGGCACATTCTGGTACCCAGCGTCCCGATCGGCTGTTTTTGACCGGGCAGTATTCTAAGCCTCAGGGGGTGAAAATTATCCAATCCTGCCGGAAAAATCTTCAGGCTGCGGCTTTCGTTTTTCAAGTCATGGATTATCCATAAATCTAAGAACGGTTACAAGTGCGGCGCACTACTTTGTGAGCTGCGGCTAAATTTTTTGCACCAGAAAGTGACGGAGCTCAAAATATGGTGTTTTGCTATAATGGCCGCATCTTTTCCTGGGCGGTGCACAAAAATATGAACGGTGCTGATAACGAACACAATCACAACCCTGCAAACAGGCAGACTGATGTAAGTCAGTGGCTGTCTTTTTCCCCGCGCGATGAGGGGGATTACAGAGGCACCTCAGATCTGGCCTCAGAGCTTAAGCGTGAGCTTGGCGCACCGGCTGATGCGGATCTTAACGATCCCAAAAATCAGTATTCCCCGACCCCGGATATGGCAGGATCGCTGCCGGAGATTAAAAAGCCCGCTGCATATGTAAAAGCGGGGGCAGCTAAGTCAGGTCAGCCTGAGCAGGAAACTAAAACCGATACCGATATGAAAAAGAGCGGCAGGGCATCCTCTGCAAAAGAAGATAAGTTCAAGAACGCCGCGGGCGGCAGCGGCGGCAATGGCGGTGGAAACGGCGGCAGCGGCAATGGCGGCACTTCAGGCCAGGATAAAGATGAAGGCGGGCGTCAGCTCAGCTTTATGCAGCGCCTGACCCGCAGGCTGAGCATGCTGTCTTTAAAAATCGGCCTGATTTGCGCAGGCGTGCTGGTGCTGCTTTTTATCTACTTTGATTCGGTGGTGCTCGACAAATTTGAGGTGGATGACAAATGGGTGCTGCCTGCAGTGGTCTACTCCCGTCCGCTGGAGCTTTATCCCGATCAGCGCCTGTCCTTAAAGCAGATGGAGTATGAGCTGGAGCTGCTCAAGTACCGCAAGACCGACAATCCGCAGCGCGAGGGCGAGTACGCGGTAAATTACGACACCAATAAACTGGTGGTGATAAAGCGTCCTTTTACCTTCCCGGAGGGGCAGGAAGATCGGATGTCGCTTCTGGTCAGTTTTGACGGCCAGCGCGTGGTGCGCATCATGAATGCAGATTTAAAGCAGGATCTGTCCTATGTGCGCATGGATCCGGTGCTGCTTGACCGCATCAACCGCATTGATCCCAAGGAAGACCGCATCTTCATCACCCTCGATGAAGTGCCGCAGGAGCTGATTACCACGCTGCTGGAAATTGAAGACCGCTCCTTCTATTCACATATCGGCGTCAACTTCTTTGCCATCGCCCGCGCCTTTGTAAAAAACATGATGGCAGGCCGGGTGGTTGAGGGCGGCAGCACCATCACGCAGCAGCTGGTGAAGAATTACTTCCTCACCAATGAAAAGAGCTACAGCCGCAAGTTCAAAGAGATCATCATGGCCATCATCATGGATCACCGCTACACCAAGGATCAGATCCTGGAGGCCTACATGAATGAGATCTATTTAGGCCAGAACGGCAATGCCGGCATCTATGGCTTTGGCCTTGCCTCCTACTTCTATTTTGGCGTGCCGGTCTCCGAGCTCTCGCTCGATCAGATGGCACTCCTGGTCGGCCTTATTAAGGGCCCTTCTTATTACGATCCCTGGCGGCATCCTGACAATGCCCTGGAGCGGCGCAATACGGTGCTCGCCGTATTAGAGCAGCGCGGGCATCTTACCAAGGCCCAGTGCGAGCAGTATATGGCCCTGCCGCTTCGCGTCATCAAGCGCGGCTCGATGAATTACACCAAGACCCCGGCCTTTATGGGCCTGCTCAAGCATGAGATCTCCACCCGCTTTGGCCCGGAGTTTTTGTCAGGCAACGGCATCCGGATTTTCACCTCGCTTGATCCGCAGGCGCAGGCCGCAGCAGAAAAAGCAGTTTCCACCGAGCTTGATGCCATCGAAAAGGATACGCGCTTAAAGGGCCTGGAGGCTGCCATGGTGGTCAGCTCCTGGCGCACGGCTGAGGTCAGCGCAGTGGTGGGCAGCCGCACCCCGAAGTACGACGGCTTTAACCGCGTGATTGAAGGCCGCCGCCAAATCGGCTCGCTGGCCAAGCCTTTTGTGTATTTGACCGCCTTCTCGCGCGGCTTTCATTTGGGCAGCATCGTGGATGACAGCCCGCTGACCGTGCGTTTGTCTGACGGCAAGCTGTGGTCGCCGCGCAATGATGACAACCGCTTCCGCGGCCCCATCACCGTGCTGCGCGCCTACTCACGCTCGCTTAACGTGCCGACGGTGCGTGTGGGCATGGCCTCGGGCCTTGCAAACGTGCGCGACACCTTCAAGAAGGTGGGCCTTGAGCAGGAGCTGCAGCTGTATCCGTCCATGCTGCTTGGATCCATGGCGCTCACCCCCTATGAGCTCAATGCCATGTACGCGAGCCTAGCCACCGACGGCGTGTATCAGAACCTGACCACGCTGCGCACCGTGGTCAAGGACGGTCAGATCTTCTATGAGCGCAGCAATGAGCGCACTTCGCGCACGCTCGATCCGCGCGACACCTATCTCACGCTCTACGGCATGACTGAGGCCACCCGCAGCGGCACCGGCACCAGGCTTTCCCGTGAGTTCCCGGGCGTGAACATCGGCTCGAAGACCGGCACCACCAACGATCAGCGCGACACCTGGTCAACCGGCATCGACTCCGACGAGCTGGTCACCACCTGGGTGGGCTTTGATGACAATAAGAAGACCTCATTGTGGGGCAGCTCCGGCGCGCTGCGTGTTTATGCAGCCTACTTAAAGGAGCGCGGGGTCAATTCCCTGGAGTTAAAGCGCCCGGAGGGCATCAAGTTTGTGAACTTTGACAAGCAGGGGCAGGTGGTGGCTGACGGCTGCAAGGAGCCGGGGCTGACTGTGCTGCCGGCGCGTGAGGACATGATCCAGTACATCAGACCGTGCAACCTCTACAACACCCCGGGGCCGCAGGTGCAGGAGTATGCACCGCTGCAGGCAAAACCGGCGCCAGCACCGGCTGCAGCGCCTGCAACACCTGCACAGAAGCAGCAGAACAGTGACGCCAACGCCTTTGAGCGCTTCCTGCTGGGGCTGTAGCCGGGTTTAAAAAGGAAGATGGAAGCTCTGCCGGGCTGTGAGGCCCGGCTGGGCGGGTGAAACTTATCGGCGCTAGGCCTTGGTGTTGATGGCGCGCGAGCCGTCAGGGCGGGTCCAGCCCTCGGGGGTTTTGCCCTGCAGCACGTAGCTGAAGGCCAGGATGGCGGCAATGATGCCAAAGAGCTGCTGCGGCACTTCCTCGCCCTCGCGCAGGCGCTGCAGTTCATTGAGCAGCTGTTCATCCTGATGAATGTAGATGCCAAGCTCTTTGGCCATCTCCGTGATTTCCTCGGCGCGGCTGCCGCTGCCCTTGGCAGCCAGGATGGGAGCCTGATCTTTTTTCTCGTCGTAACTTAAGGCCGCAGCCTTAAGCTCTTTATGTGCTGTCATTCAAAGCTCCTACACGTTTACTGAAAATACTGAGCTCTCCTGGCTCTTTGCGGCCGGGAGTTCATCCTCAGCGCTCTTAAAGGAGGCGGTGGGCATAAAGACGTGGCCTAAGCGTACATTGCTCTCGCGGGTGGTGACCCCAAATTCCTGCAGTTTCTTCTGCAGAAGCGGCAGCATCTGCTGCACCTGCTGCAGGGCATCGAGATTGTCCGTCACGATGTGCAGGAAGAGCTCCGGCAGTTTGGCCTCAGCTTTAATCTGAATTGGCCCCAAGTCCTTTAAGTCAAAGAAGAAGTTCAAATGCCAGACGTCTTTGCCGTCAGCATCGCTGTCCTGCCTTAAGTTGAAGCCGCCCTCTGAGCCGCCTTCATACTGCGGGGGCAGGGGCACGTAATTGTTGAAAAACTGCATGATGCCGCCCTGATCGGCCAGCTGCTGCAAACGCTGCGTCTGGGCAAAGGTGTCATCAATCAGGGCGGTCACCGAGGTGCTGCTCTGCTTTGCTGAAGCGGATACGGCCTTTTCAATTGAAGCGGCGAGCTTGGGGTCATCCTTTTTGCATTTTTCGAGGTACGTGCTGATGTCGCGGCCTAACTGCGAGAAGCGGATGCACAAGATCATGAAGGCCCACTGATGCAGGGCCAGGGCCTGTGAAGTATTGGGGGTAAAGGGGCTTACCACAAAGTTGAGCCAGCTCTGCACGGCGGCAAGATCATTGACCGGCTGATTTAACTTGTGCATAAAGTCCGCACCCTGCTGCTTGAGCTCCGGGGGCAGATTGGGATCGGTAAGAGCGCGCTTTAAATCGTGCATCATCTTCTGCAGCGGATCGCCGGGGCCCGCTGAAACATTGGGGGGCTCCTGACTGTCATCCATCAACGGCACCGCAGGCTGCGCTGATTTGCTGCCGGTAAAGAGCGAGGCCAGCTTCTTGAAAAAGCCGCCTTCTTTGGCCTGCTTTACTTTAACCTCGGTGGTCTCAGGCACACTGCCGCTGCCGCCCTGCAGCACTGCGGCTGCAGCCGGGGCAGTCAAGGGGGCGGACATGACCTGACGCTGCTGCGCGGCATCCTGCAGGGCTTCAGTTTGCACTGCCTTGACCTGAGCTTCCTTGGCCTGTTCGGCCTTTAAGATTTCATGCTCGTCCTTAAAGTCATCGCTCGGCACCGTGCTCAAAATGCCGTCCAAAATGCCGCTTTGCAGATTGTGGGCCGGTGTTCTGCCAGAGCTCAGGGACACCGCATCATCTGCAGCATCAGCTTCGGCGCTTAAAGTCTGTTTTAACAGCGCGTTGGCATCACCTTCAGCATCAGCCTGCGGAACACCCATGCTGCCCAGGGCTCCCTGATAGAGTTCCTTGAACCTGGGGTCGAGGCTTGGCTGCAGGCTCTGCTCTTTCATTTCCGGCAGCGGCATGCTGCTTTCCGGAGCGCGGGCGGCAAATTCGGCATTCTCAGGATTAGTGCCCGGGGATACTACCGCAGGCTGCAGCAAAGTCTCCGGATCGATCTCAGGCTGAGGCAGCTCAATGGAGCTCTGGGCCGCAGCGCTCTGCTGCTGTTGTTGTATCTGAGCCTGCTTTGCAGCATCGAGCTTTGCTTCAGCTGCGGCCTCAGCCTCAGCTGCTGCAGTTACTGCTGGGTGGGCTTTAGCTGCTTCTGCAGCTTCAGGCTCTGCCTCGGTCTCAGCTGCGGCCGGGCGGGTGTAGAGCTGCTGTAATTTCTCACTCTCAGAGGCATCGCTCTTGGCGGCATCATCAGCCGGAGCTGTGGCGGCGCTTCCCTGAGCTGCCATGGCGGCAGACTTTTCAGTTTCAGCCTGTGCAGCATGCTGCGCACTGTCCTGATAGAGCTTATGAAGGTCAGCTGCACCAGGCTGAGGTTTTATGGCAGGTTCCTCTTCCGGCACCTCAAGATCGGCAGGCAGCGGGGCAGTCTGTACTGCCGGTGCCGGTACTGTTTCATCAAGGTTCTGTTCAGGTTCTGCTGCTGTTTCTGCATCCTGGGCTGCAGCTTTCAGGGCAGAGTCATCAGAGATGGTGCTCTGCTGCTTGATTTCAGGCTCGTCCTCAGGGGTGTCTTTGGCAGTTTTTTCAGCTTTGGCGCTGTCATCCGCCTTTAGAGTTTCTTCTGCTGCAGGTGCTGCATGGGCGGGAGCGGTTTCAGGCTCAGCTTCAACCGCAAGCTGTGTCTGTGCAGCATGCTGCGCGCTGTCCTGATAGAGCTTTTGCAGCTGCGCGGCATTCTGCTGCGCCTTCAGGGAAGGTTCTTCTGCCGGAAGTTCAAAATCTGCGGCCGGAGCGGGAGTGCTCTGTGCAGCTTGAGCTGCCGGGGCTGCAGGGCTCTGCTCTGCTGTCTTTACGCTTTCTGCTGCAGTTTCATTTTCCTCAGCAGCTGTCTGCAGGGCAGCATCGTCAGATGCGGGCTGCTGTGCTTTTATTTCAGCTTCATCCTCCACTGCTGCCTGTGGTGCTGCATTTTCAGCTTCAGCAGCTGCGGGGATGGTTTCAAGCTCTGCCTCAAGCTCTGCAGCGG
>JADINH010000214.1 GCA_017694225.1 Candidatus Avisuccinivibrio stercorigallinarum | reverse complement strand
CCTATAACAGCACCGGCGTCAAGCTTGTACCCACACATCCTCTATCTCTCAAAAACACCCTTAAAAACAGCAGATCTCAGTACCCACATAATCCCCATGCTGCTACCCATGAAAAGACAAAATCAGTGATCAAAAATAAGGGGTTAGTTTAGGATAAACTCAGAAAACAAAAAATTGGATCAGATAACTAAGGACAAATTCACTGAACTTTTACGGCGGGCTGAGGTTAAAAAAGGGACAGACTCACATATCAAAAGAGTGACAAATTAACTTAGCACAAACAGCTGCTATTTCCATTTTTTACCTCACAAAAACCCTTTGCCGCTTTTAATTAAGGTGCGAAAACAATATACAAGAAAATGCCGCCAAGTACTAACGCCACGACCACTATGGTAATTAATATTACAATCTCCATTTTATGTCCTATTTAAAAGAAATAGAATATTTAATTACACTATTACGCAGTTTTATTCGACCGCAGCCAGAGGATTCAACACTCATGCAGATTACTCCCTGAGCAGGATTTGAAATTGAAGTTTTCCTTGCTAAGGATATTAGCACATCGACATGGGAAAACTAAATTCCCCGGGAATTATTTTTCAGCAGTTAAATTTGAGCATATCCTCTTTTGTTTAGCATTTCCAATGCTTAGAGCCGCGCAGCATCCGGCTGCCACCTGCTGCTAAAGTGCTCAGCAAACTCATGCTCTCTTTTATCCGCCGCATGATCTCTCACGGACAGCAGAGCAGCCCTCATCGCAGCTCAGCTGGCTGGCGGCTTTAAGCCTTTTTGCTTTTAGAAGAAAGAGCCTCTGCCGCGCGGGCTGGTTTTTCTGCTGCCGCTGCTTTTCTTTTTGGCGGATTTGTTTTTACCGCGCCTGACCGTCTCATGCGGCATCCGGCGTTCTTCTTCCAGCTGATCCTCCAGCTTCTGAACCTCATCATCATACGGACACTGTCCGGCATTGGCGTATTCCACCAGGTTGTAGGTATGATCATGCAGCATCAGGCGGGCACGGGTCACTGCCACGTAATATAAATTCAGTTCCTGCTCAAAGTCCTCGATGGTGTATTTGCGCTTGCCCACCTGCTGCCCGATGACATCGTACAGATCACACAGGGCCGCAAAATCACCGGCCAAATCCACCTCGTCCCACTCCAGGCCCTTGGCTGAATGTGCCGTGGTGAGCACCAGCGGGAAGGGATTGCTGTTATCGCTGCGCCCGGGGCCGATTTTCTGCGCCCGCTCAAAGAGCTCAGGCAGGGCCGAGCCGAAATCTTCAACCAGCTTGATGTTCTGCAGCAGCTCCAAATCAGCACAGTCTTCGGCAAAATCCTTGATATTGCAGATGCCGTCAAAGCGGGTCAGCCATTTGCAGCTGGGGTGCACATTCTGCTTCCTGCCGTTTTTGATGGCCAGCAGGCTTACTGCCGTGGCAAAGATAAGCTCTGGCTGGCGCAGCAGCTCAAAGTCCCCGGCATCAGCAGGCTGAATTTCACTGATGCGCCGGATGAGTTCGGCATTGGTGCGGGTGATAAAGGATTTGCTGTGCTTTTGGGCGATTTCACGCTCGGGGGCACAGGAGATCATCTTCTTTAATGAGGTGCGATCATCAGCATAACGCTTTAAAAACCAGTTGGCTCTGTCCAAAATCTCCTGGCTGCAGCGAAATGAATTGGTAAGGTGCAAAGTCTGATCGGCCTTAATGCGGCTTAAAGCATTGACTGCGCCGCGAAAGGCGTAGATGGCCTGATGGCTGTCACCCACCAGGATGCGCCGGCAGTTGTTATCGAGGAACAGCTCCATCGTGACATCATTGGTATCCTGCCCTTCGTCTAAAAGCACATAGTCGTAATTTCTGAATTTGGGCTGGCAGTAGAGCTGATAAGCCTTCAGATAAATGTCGTGGGTCAGGGGGATTTTGCCCTCCATCGCGGCCTTGAAAATGATCATGAGATCTTTGTTGACCGGCTCTTTGGCAGCAGAATAACAAAAGCTCTTTAAGCCGGACAGCAGGCCGTAAAGCTCAGTATGCGAGGCCTTGGGAAAGAGCGGCTCCAGATCAAAGATGCGCAGGGCCGAGCGGATGTCGCGCAGGGCCTCATAACCCCGGGTATAGGCAAACCAGGCATAAGCAAGGGCATGCGTGGTGAAAATTCGAACATTGGGCGTAAAGCGCTGCCTGGCCTCCTCAACAATGTTCTTGTTAAAGGCCAGATACAAAAAGCGCGCTGTGGGCATCGACTTTGCGATCTCCACCAAGGTCGCGGTTTTGCCTGCACCGGCGCAGGCCTCGATCTTTAAGACCTGACCTGGCTTAAGCCCCTGCGCGGCTGCCAATACTGCCTGCTGTTCCTCTGTCAGCACAAAAGTCCCTGCTCTTCCTTCTAAAACATTTACCTGCGGCTGCAATGCAGACATCCCCTGCCTGCGGCATTTTTTATGCAGCCTGTCACCCTTTATCAGTTTATACCCCTGCTGCGGGCGCGTGCATTATAGCGGAAAATCCCTCCCATTGAAGGACAGCATTGGTGCTGCTGCGGCTTTGGCAGCGGGCTCAGTCTCTGCCAGACTTAACTGCAGCAATTGAGCAAAAATACGGCCGGAGATGGTCTTTTCAGTGCCTTCGAGTTTTTTCTCCAGTTTTACCTCACCGGGATTGCTGACAGCTGTGCCCGTAAAGCAGTCGAAAAGTCCTCCCTGAAGGCCGGGCAGAAGACCAGGGGCAAAACCGCCTAAGTACGGCTCAGCAAACGCTGAAGCAGCAGTCCTGTGCTATGATCTGCGCAGCTGTCCGGGCCTGAGAGAAGAAACAGGCTTAAAGTCCCGGCGGCACAGCGTTAAAGTTCAGCTGAGGTTTTTCTCAATAAAGCGCCCGCGCGGGCTCAGGTACAGGTGATCATGCCCAATTCAGCACCGATTTATATATTAAGCTCCGACGAGCCCTTGTTAAAGCTCGACCGGGCCGATGAACTGATGCAGCTTGCAAGAAAGCAGCTGCCCGATGCTGATTTTTTGATCTTTACTGAAGCTGATTTCGCCGGCTCCACCAAAGCCAATTTAGTCAAGCTTGAAAACGAGCTGCGCGATCCCGGCCTGTTTGGCGGCGACCGCATCTTAAAGCTCTACTTTAAGGAATACAACAACATCGCCGCCCAGGTGCTGCAGTGCATTGCACAGTATTACCGCCCCGGCGTGTTCATCATCATCGATCTGCCGCGCCTGAACGCCTCCTTCAACAAGCTGCCACCCAAGCCGGTGCCTGAGGTCACTCCAAAGCGCATCGATTTAAAGAATGCCGCCATCTCCTATTTAAAGCATTTGGGGGCCAGCCTTGAGATCTTCTATGCCCCGGACGGGGCGCGCCTGCAGCAGTTTGTGGTGCAGCGCTGCGCCAAGTACGGCTTCCGTCTGTCCCCGGAGTGCTCGGCCCTGCTGGCCTCGCTCAACGAGGGCAATTTAACTGCCATTGACAGCGCCTTAAAGCTCATGACCCTGTCTGACAAAAAGGGCGATATTACCCTTGATGATCTCAACACCTACTTTGTGCAGGACAGCCGCTTTTCAGCCTTTGAGCTCACTGAGGCCCTGCTCTCAGGCCAGGGTCCGCGCGCACTCAACATTCTGCACTCGGTGTTCTCCTCGCAGTCAGGCGGTGCGGCCGCACAGATGCCGCTTATCATCTCGCGCCTTGATACCTGTTTAAACGTCATTGTGAAAATGCGCGAGCAGCGCCTGGGCAGCGACGCACAGGGGCAGGCTTTAATGCGCCAGAACGCCATCGTCACGCCGGCCCTGCAGCGCGCCGTGCTGATGGCCGTGCGCAATATGCCGCCGCATCTGCTGCAGTTTTTAATCCGCGCCCTGAAGGACTGTGCCCTGCTGCATTCGCATTTCCGCATGGATGAAGCAGCCTCCCTGCTGCAGACCATGGCGGTGTCGGTCAACCATTTTGAGGCCATGGCCTATGCACCAGGCTAAGGCCTACGGCTTTTTGGGCGGCTCCTTTGATCCCATCCACAAAGGCCATCTGAACCTGGCCAAAGGGGTGCGCCGCAGCTTAAAGCTCGATAAGATTTTCCTCATTCCCAATGCGGCCCCGCCGCATAAGGCCGGAAATACCACCTCCTATGAAAGCCGCCTGCAGATGACCGATCTGGCCTTAGAGAGCCTCAATCACCGCCAGTATCAGGTCTCACGCATCGAGCAGGATCCAAAGCACCGCCATTACACCTACGACACGCTAAAACTGCTGCGCCAGAAGTACGGAGAGGATACCCGCCTGTACTTCATCATGGGCATGGACTCGCTTTTGGATCTTGACATCTGGCACAAGGGCTTTGAGCTGACTGACTTTGCCAATCTGGCGGTGATTGACCGCCCGGGATCAGATCTGGAGCACTGTGAAAAGAAAGCGCTCAAAGACTACCTCGCCGCCCACGTGGTGTATGAGCCTGCAGCCTTTGCCGATCCTCTGCAGTTAAAGCAGTTCAGTGAGGCGCTCAAAGAGCCCAAAGGAAAGATTTTCATTTTGCGCGTGCCGGTGATGGATGTGTCCTCCACCGCGCTGCGCGCTGAGCTGGCCAAAGTCTCAGCGCAGAGATCAAAAAGAGCCCTGGGCCTTGAGGGTACCGGCAGCGGGCAGGATTTTGGCGCCGGGACAGGAAGTGCAGCCCCGGGCAGTGACATCACAGTGTTCACCGGCACACTGCAGCATGCCGTGACCCCGCAGGTGCTGCGCTATATTCAAAACCGCGGGCTCTATCAAAACAGCAACAGCAGATAAGAGGCTTTGCTGTCTGTCTGCTGCAGCCTGGTTCTTCCCGGCCTGCACCGCTCTTTTGAACTTGGCGCACCCCAATGCGAAAGGAGCGCCTTAGTGCCGCATTTGTAGATCATTTCTCTAAATCAACCCCAGGTTGACATTATTTTTCCCGCCACCCCATTGTTAACCCGAAGCTTAAAAGCACTGCAGGCAGCGCTGAATTTTGCTTTAATGCCGGACATTGACCGGCGCGGCATTTTTGTTCGCTCAGCTGCGCCCTTAAAGTTCTTACTCAAAGGAAATTTTTATGAAACCTGCCAAAATTTCTGCGGCATTACTGGCTCTTGCTCTCTCCGGCAGCACCCTGGCCGCCACCTTTACCCTGGACTACCGCCACGAATACCGCGACAAGTACGCCCAGAATTTCGACCGCCTCTGTGTCATTGGCACTTTTGAGAACAATGTGGGCTTTTATGTGGATTCCTCTTACCACTCCTGGGGCAAAGATGCTTATGGCACGGAGGGCTATCATGAGGGGCAGTGGGGTGACTTCGGCACCAGCGCCACTGAGATGAGCGTGTGGTGGAAGTATCAGGTTGCAGGCTCCGGCTGGTCGCTCACCCCCGGCCTTGCCGCTGAATCCAACAGCGAGAGCACCGGCTGGAAGCATTATCTGCGCGTGCAGTACAACTTTGCGGACAGCGGCCTGTGGCTGGCGCTGCGCCCGCGCTTTGATTACTGGCGCTTTGACGAGGACGGCAAAGGCGATCAGAAAAACGGCCGCGTCGATGCCTGGGTGGGCTATAACTGCGGCAATTTTGGCATTAACTACAACTACACCTATATGCGGGCGCTCAATGATCATGCTGACGGCTCTGAGCGCCACATGTACAACGGAAAATCCTGGAACTACGAGCACAACATCGCCCTCAATTACCGTATGGGTCAGTTCAATCCGTATGTAGAGATCGGCAACATCGCCGCTGACGGCACAGCCGACAAGTCAGGCCGTCAGACCCGTGCACGTGCGGGCTTTCAGTACACCTTCTAAGCAAGGCTGACTTAGCAGGTATGATTAAAAGCTGCAAAGCAGCCTGGCTTATTCTCCTGATTAAAACCCCATGGCGTAAGGCCCCGCACTGCGGGGCCTTGTATGCCGCGCCCCTGGCCGGAGAGTGCACCCTGGTGCCGCATTTTTGGATCGTTACTCTAAATTAAACTCCAGATCGCAGGATTTTCGCTGCCGGCTCCATTGTCAGCCCCAGGCTTGAAAGTGCTGCAGTCAATTGCCATAAATACGGAAAATTCAGCCTGCAGCGAGAGCTGCGTCACAAAATTGAGATTAAGGGCTTGTAAAGTTTTACTCTAAAACTAAAATGCTTTTTGAAATTTTACTTTACACAGTTGAAGTAAAAATGACTGTATCGCTCCAGTTAGTTTAAGAGGTCTCTCTCGTGAAAAAGTTAGTTTCTGCTCTGCTGCTCTCTGCAGCATTAACCGGCTCCTCTGCCTATGCAGCAGCCCTGCCGGATCTGCCTGTGCCCTTTAAGCTCGGCGCAGGTGCCATGCTTGACGGCGTCATCTATGCCGGTCTCGGTACTGCCGGTACTGACTGGTACAAGCTCGACACCAGGGCTGAAAAGCCGCAGTGGGAAAAAGCCGCTGCCTTCACCGGCCCTGCCCGTGAGCAGTCACAGGCAGTGGTGCTCAATGACAAGATCTATATCTTCGGCGGCGTGGGCAAAGCCTCTGCCGATGCCACCCGCATCAGCGTGCTCAATGATGTCTATGTATATGATCCGCAGGACGATCACTGGTCAAAGGTGATGACCCGCGCCCCGCGCGGCCTGACCGGCCATGCCGCTGCCACGGTGGACGGCAAAATTGCCTATATCGTGGGCTCTGTGAACAAGCCCATCTTTGACGGCTACTTTGAGGATCTGGAAGCCGCAGCAGACGACAAGGCTCTCATTGAGCGCATCAACGCTGACTACTCCAACAAGCCCGTGGCTGACTACTTCTTCAACCGCGATGTGCTCGCCTATGATGCTGAGCGCAACCTGTGGTACAACAAAGGTCAGCTGCCCACCACCGGCACTGCAGGCTCGGCCCTCGCGGTTGACGGCCAGACCATCACCGTGATTAACGGTGAGCGCAAGCCCGGGCTCAGAACCGCAGCCGTAACCCAGTTTACAGTGGAAGATTACGGCCTTAAGTGGGAGCAGCTTCCCGACTTAACCGCCCCTGAAGGCGAAGCTCTTCAGGAAGGCATCGCCGGTGCTTTTGCCGGTGTCTCAGATCACGTGGTATTAGCCGCAGGCGGGGCCAATTTCCCCGGCTCCACCCAGGCTTATGCCAATGGCAGAAACTTTGCGCACGCAGGCTGCACCAAGACCTGGCGTGACGAAGTCTATGCTTTCGTGAACGGCCAGTGGGTCGATGCCGGCAGACTGCCGCAGCCCCTTGGCTATGGTGCAGCAGTGCAGAATGGTGATGAAGTCATCTTAATTGGCGGCGAAACCACCGGCGGCAAGGCTGTATCAAAGGTGATCACCCTGTCCTTTAAGGACGGCCAGGTGATTATCGAAGACTAACACTAACTTAAAAAACTAAACAGGCGCAGCATTTTTTGTTCGCTCAGCTGCGCCCTTAAAGTTCTTACTCGAAGGTAATTTTATATGAAACTTTCCAAAATTTCTGCAGCATTACTGGCTCTTGCTCTCTCCGGCAGCACTCTGGCCGCCACTTTTACCCTGGACTACCGCCACGACTACCGTGACAAGTACGGCCAGAATTACGACCGCATCTGCGTCATCGGCGCTTTTGAGAACAATGTGGGCTTTTACGTCGATTCCTCCTTCCACTCCTGGGGCAAAGACTCTCACGGCACTGAGGGTTATCACGACGGCCAGTGGGGCGACTGGGGCACCAACGCCACTGAAATGAGCCTGTGGTGGAAGTATCAGTTTGAGGGCTCCGGCTGGTCGCTCACTCCGGGCATCATCACTGAGTCCACCAGCGAGACCACCGGCTGGAAGCCCTATCTGCGCGTGCAGTACAACTTTGAGGGCAGCGGCCTGTGGGTGGCGCTGCGCCCGCGCTTTGACTACTGGCGCTTTGACGAAGACGCCAAGGGCGATCAGAAAAACGGCCGTGTCGATGCCTGGGTAGGCTATAACTACGGCAACTTCGGCATTAATTACAACTACACCTATATGTGGGCGCTCAATGACAATGCCGACGGTTCAGACCGTCATATGTACAACGGGGAATCCTGGAACTACGAGCACAATATCGCCATGAACTACCGTATGGGTCAGTTTAATCCGTATGTGGAAATCGGCAACATCGCCGCAGACGGCACTGCTGACAAGGACGGCCGCCAGACCCGTGTGCGCGTGGGCTTCCAGTACACCTTCTAAGCAGGGCTGACTGAGCCGGGCTGATAAAAGCCTAAGTGGCAAACCATCTTATTCTCTTGCTTAAAACTCCCTTACTTAAGGCCCCGCACTGCGGGGCCGTTTTGTCTGCCGGGATCTGCCGGGAAAAGCATGTAAAGGTGAGGCGCAGCAGTGCAGCCAGGCCGCGCCGCCGCGCCAAGGCTTCTCACTAAAGCTTCATATCAAGGGCATTGACCGTGCGCTGTTTGGTCTTTAAGGCCTTTTGATAATTGGCCTGCAGCAGCATCACGTAAATGAGCTCACAGATATGCAGCTGCGCGGCGATGGTGGACATGCTGTCGCCCTGCAGCACGGTT
>JADINH010000213.1 GCA_017694225.1 Candidatus Avisuccinivibrio stercorigallinarum | reverse complement strand
CAGCTGCGGCAGAGGCTGCTGCGGCCTGTGCGGCTTTGGCAGCGGCGGCAGCTTCAAGTTCAGAGAGCACCTGCGGCTGATTGCTCTTGATGTAGGCAAGCGAGGCAGTCAGCACATCAGAGGCTGCAGCGCGGGCGCGCGGGCTTAATTTGTCCTCGGGCACATAAACATCGTTGACCGAAAGGCCGCGCTCCAGGCCTGCGCCCAAATTATTGGGATCGGTAAGACAGGCCAGGTCTTCACAGATGAATTTGGCCAGTGCTCTGCCGCCTGCCTGGCTTTCCTGCAGCGGCGGGGGCAGATTTTCCACATTGCGCTCAAATTCGGCGGCCGCATCGCGCTGGCGCACCAACTGCCGGCCTGAGGACAAATTCTGCGCCACCTGCTCTTTTAACTTTTCATCGCGCTCAATTAACTGTACGGAGAGCTGGGTGTAAGTGCCCTTGGAGGAGCCCTCAGGGGGAATTTCATCGGCCGGGGCAAATGCCGGGGCCTGGCTTAAGGCTGAAGTTAATTTGTTGAGGCTTAAAGCGGCATTCTCCGGCAGTTCATCCTGCTTTGATTTGATAAGCTGGGTGTAGGCTGCAGTGGCATTTTGATTGAGCACAATGCGCGGGGCGGTGCTTTCGGATTTTGTGCCCGCTCTGCCGTCCTCTGAAACGGCGCTTCTGCTCTGAGTTTTGATCTCTAAATTCTCAATTGCCATCGCTGCTGTAACCTTATTTGACCGGGCCGGCTGTTTTGCTGCTGCACAAAAAAGAGCCTCCTGCCTGCAGATTTTAGCAAAAAGCAAGTTATTTGTTTTTGCGGCCTGTCGTTTTCTTGCCCGAAGTCACGACAAAAAGGCCTTTCTTACCTGTTAAAAGAAGCAGGGCGGGCTTAAAATAGGTCAGAAGAAGCAGGCTTTTTTACTTTTGGAGATCACAATGCGCTCAGTACTCACTCTGGCCGCAGCGGCCCTCTTAGTTTTTTCAGGCAGCGCCGCAGCGCAGCACGGTTCATTCAATCCGATGGCTCCGCGTCAGCTGTCACAGACTTCATACCGCGCAGATTATTCCTACGGCTGTTCCATGCTCGCAGGATCTGCCATCGACACACTGCAGACCCCCAACCGCGTGGTGGGCTGGACTTTAAATTACGATGTCTTTGACCGCTACATTCTGCGTCCGGTGGCTCACGGCTATGCCATGCTGCCCGATCCGGTGCAGACCGGCGTAGGCAACTTCACCTCCAATATCGAAGAAGTAAATTACATCGTCAACAATCTGTTCATCGGCGAGCCGGGGGCTTCAGCCATCAGCCTCGGGCGCTTTGCCATCAATTCCACCATCGGCATCTTGGGCTTTATCGACGTGGCTTCGATGATGGGCCTGGAGCGCCATACCATGGAGTTTGAGACCGTGCTCGGCCGTGCTGAGATGGAGCAGGGCCCTTATCTGATGGTGCCGGTATACGGACCTACCACCGGACGTGAGGTGCAGGGCAGCGTGGTGGACAGCGCCAAGCTGTGGTGGGCGCCGTGGTTTGTCACCGTCGGCCTGTGGGCAGTTGAGGGTGTGCACAACCGCGCCCAGCTTATCGATCAGGAGGGCGTAGTGGACAATGCTCTTGATCCTTATGTCTCAACACGCGATATCTACCTCATGTACTCCGAGGGCAAGGTGCATCCGGATGCTGCAGAGACCGCCGTTCCGGCTGAAGAAGAAAGCATCGATGAAGAATTTCTCGATGAAATTGACTCGCTTTAAGACACACAAGCAAAATAAAATAATGACCAACCCTGTCGATACTGCGCAGCTTGAGAAGCTGCGCTCTGAAATTGATGCGCTTGACGATAAGCTCGCCGGTCTTATCTCTGAGCGTCTGACCTTAGTGCGCCGCGCTGCGGCCTTGAAAAGTGAGCTCAAAAGCGCCGCCTATTCACAAAGCCGCGAAGCCTTTTTGCAGCAGCATGGGGCGGCTCTTGAAGACAAATACGAGCTGCCCACAGACTTAATGGCAGATCTGCTAAAGCGCATCGTGCGCGAGTCCTACCGCACCTCCGGGGGCAAATCCTTTGCCTGCGTCAAAAGCACTGAGCGCCCTCTGGTGATCGTAGGCGGCCAGGGCGGCATGGGCCGGCTCTTTTTGCAGTACTTCAAGGCCTCGGGCTATAACGCGCTGTCCCTTGACAAGGATGACTGGGACAGGGCTCCTGAGATCTTAGGGCGGGCCATGACGGTCATCATTTCAGTGCCGATTGATCTTACTGAGGAGATCATCAAAAAGACTGCAGCCTTTCTGCCTGAGGACTGCCTGCTGTGTGATTTCACCTCAGTCAAAGCCCCGGCGCTTAACACTATGCTTGAGGCCTGGAAAGGCCCGGTGCTCGGGCTCCACCCGATGTTCGGACCTGACATCCGCTCGATGGTAAAACAGGTGATTGTGGCCTGCCCGGGGCGGGATGAGGGCAGGGGGCAGTTTATGCTGGAGCAGTTCAGACAGTGGGGCGCTAAGGTCTGTGAGTGCAGCGCTGTGGAGCATGACAAGGCCATGAGCATTATTCAGGCTCTGCGCCACTTCACCACTTACTGCTACGGCATCTTTATGGCCGGCATTCATCCTGACTTAAAGCAGATTTTGGATTTGAGCTCACCCATTTACCGCCTGGAACTTGAGATGGTGGGGCGCCTGTTTGCGCAGGATCCGCATCTGTACTGCGATATCATCATGTCCTCGCAGCAGAATATTGAGCTCATTTCAGATTACGCGAAGAGCCTGCAGCAGGAACTGGAGCACATCTCCCGCTGTGACAAAAAGACCTTTGTGAAGCATTTCTTACAGGCCCGGGAGTATTTTGGCGATTACGCCGGCATGTTCCTGCGCGAGAGCGGGGCGCTTTTGGCCAAGGTACAGGACGAAAGGTAAAGCCATGTCAAGAAAGATTGTCATGATAGTGAGCATCCTCGCTGCCCTGTGCCTGCTGCTTTTAGTGGGCTCAATGATTGCGGCCGGATACGTGTTTGACAGCAAAGTCTCCTCAGTGCTGCGCCGGGTGGAGCAGCGCGTGCCGGGCCTGGAGCTTGCCTACCGCGCGCAGGATGCATCTTTGTTCTCACGAAGCGGCGTGATTGCCTGGAAGCTTAATCTGCCAAAGGACAATGCGCTGGGTCTGCCCTATGTCAGCGGCAGCACCCGGATGGAGCTTAATTTTGGCCTGCTCAAGGCCAATGCCGCCTTCCTTAAGGTGCAGGGTGAGGGCAATTTGGATGAATTTCTCTCGCGCCTTAAGCTGCAGCCCATTGATTATCAGGGCGCGCTGGAGGTCACGGCTTTGATGCCAAAGCTCTCCTTTGCCTTAAAGAGCTCGCCTTTTTCCCTGCCCTTTGAATTTGGCAGCTGCGCGGTGGGGGAGAACTCAGTGTATTTTGAGGCCTCCTCGCCAGAGAGCATGACCGTGGAGGCCGCCGCGGGCAGCCTCAAATGCCGCGGCACTGAGCGCTATGCCGGACGTGAGAGCTTTGTGCTTGATTTAAGCGGCCTGCAGGTCAGGGCAGAGCCGAGCTATATCGACGGGCGCATTTTAGCTGACAGCTTTGAGTTTTCACTTGCAAGGCTTGCAGCTGACTTCTCCACTCTTTTTGTCATCGGTTTTGAGCCTGATGACAAGGTCAAAGATCCCACCCTGCGCGATGCCATTGATTTTACCGATCTCAAGGCCGGACTTGCTTTCCGGGATAAGGACAGCAATGGCAGGGCCTATCTTGATTTTTCCGGCAGCGGCAATTTTGCTTTCTCCTTTCCTGCCGTCAAGGAAGGGCAGAGCCAGCCTCCCTACCGCATCGACAATTTAAAGC
>JADINH010000212.1 GCA_017694225.1 Candidatus Avisuccinivibrio stercorigallinarum | reverse complement strand
AAAATGAGCATGCCCGAGCCGCACATGCCGCGCTCTTCACCCTGCGCATTGACGCGCATTTCCGCCTGTATGAGCGGAATGTTGAGGCGCTTTGCTTCCTGCACCAAATTGCGGCTGTGATCCTGCATGCGCGCAAGCACCGGATACCACAGCGCAAAGATGCCGACATTAAAGCGCGACAGCCCCTGCTTTAAGCCCTTAATAACCGCAAAGTAATCGCTTTTCATTTCGTATGAGGGGTCTATGAGCACCAGGCCGCGGCGGATGGGCGGGGGCAGCAGGGAGTTTAAGGCGGCAAAGCCGTCGCCTAAATGCACCTGCACCCGGCGGTCGCGCCCGAAGTTCTTGTGCAGCGCTTCAAACTCGGCCTTGTGCAGATCAAAAAGGCAGAGTTTGTCCTGCGCCCGCAGCATTGAGGCGGCAAGATAAGGCGATCCAGGATAAACGGCAAGCCTGCCCTGCGGGTTGAGGGCGTCAATTGCCGCAAAGTATTCAGGCAGCAGGGCGCGCAGTTTGTCACTGCCGATGATTTTGCCAATGCCGCTTTGATATTCCTTATTTTGCTGCGCATAGCCCTGCGTCAGGCTGTACAGGCCGCCTGCTGCATGGGTGTCGATATAGCAGAAGGGTTTGTCCTTGAGCTTTAAGTGCCGCAGGATCAGGGTCTCAACTGCATGCTTTAAAACGTCGGCATGATTGCCGGCATGAAAGGCGTGGCGGTAGCTTAACATCTGCTCTCCTCTTTGGCTTTGACCTTCTGCTCCAGTTCATCCTGCAGGGTCAGCCAGTCATTTTCCAGGTTCTCAATTTCATCTGTCAGCGCGGCGCGCTCCTTCATCAGGGCCTCAAGCTCAGCGCCGCCCTGCTGATAGATGGAGCCTTCGGCCATGATGCCGTCAATTTCATTCAGGCGGCTGCGCTTTTTCTCAGTTTGTTTTTCAAGCTCAGCAATCTTAAGCTTCAAGGGGCGCAGTGAGGCGCGGAACTGCGCCATCTCGCGCTTGTCCTCACGGCTCTTGTACGCCTTGACGGAGGCTGACGGCGCCGCTTGTGCATGCTGCTCTTTGAGGCTTTCAGTAAAGCGCTTGTGCTTTTCGTTTAAATACTCTTTGTAGTCATTTAAATCGCCGTCAAATTCACGCACCTGACCGTCATCGACCAGCCACAGCTTTTCAGCAATGGCCTCCAAAAGATGCCGGTCGTGCGAGACCAAAAGCAGGGCGCCGGGGTAGGAGGCAAGAGCTACGCTTAAAGCCTCACGCATCTCAAGGTCGAGGTGGTTGGTCGGTTCGTCCAAAAGCAGCAGATTGGGTTTTTGAAAGGCAATGAGCGCCAGGGCCAGGCGCGCCTGCTCGCCGCCTGACAGTGAGCCTGCCTTAAGCAGGGCCTTGTCCCCGGAAAAGGCAAAGGAGCCGAGGAAGCTTCTCAGATCGCGCTCGGTGGCCTTGGGGTCTATGGCCTGCAGATGCTCCAGGCCGCTTTTGTCCGGGTTTAACTGCTCTAACTCATGCTGGGCAAAATAGCCGATCTTAATGCCTTTGCCCAGGGTGACCGTACCGTGCAGCGGCTTTAAAATGCCGCATAAGGTCTTGATAAAGGTGGACTTGCCCTGGCCGTTGCGTCCCAACAGGCCGATGCGGTCGCCTGCAAGCAGCTGCAGATTGATATTGCCTAAAATCTTGTCCTGTTCACCGTAACCTGCATCCACCTCAGCCATCGAGGCAATCACCTGCACGGTGCGCTCAGGCTCGGGGAAGGAAAAGGAGAACGGGCTCTCCTCCTGCGTCACTGCCGTAAGCTTCATGCGGTCGATGGCCTTGATAAGACTCTGGGCCTGCTTTGCCTTGGTGGCCTTGTAGCGGAAGCGGTCGACAAAGGACTGCATGTGCGCCAGGATGGCCTCTTCCTTGTGGCGGGCGGCTTTTTCGGCCTTGATGCGCTCGGCGCGCAGCACTTCGTAGGCCGAATAATTGCCCTTGTAGAGCATCAGCTTTTTGTTCTCAAAGTGCAGAATGTCGCTGCAGAAGGCATCAAGAAAATCGCGGTCATGTGAGATGCACAGGAGAGTGCCCTCATAGGCCTTAAGCCTGCCCTCCAGATACATGATGGTGTCAAGATCAAGGTGGTTGGTAGGCTCGTCCAAAAGCAGCAGATCAGAGGGTGCAATCAAAGCCTGCGCCAGGTTAAGGCGCATGCGCCAGCCGCCTGAGAACTCCTTGACCGGCTTTTGCATTTCATCTTTGGCAAAACCAAGGCCGTCCATCAAGGTTTCAGCGCGCGCACGCACCGTCCAGGCACCGGCGATGCCCAGTTTGTCCTCAATTTCGGCAATCTTGACGCCATCGCCTGAGGCCATGGCTGCCTCACGCTGCCGCTGCAGGGAGCGCAGCATTTTGTCGCCGTCAATGACGTAGTCGATGGCAGCCTCATCGAGCGCCGGGGTCTGCTGCGCCACCGAGGAGATGCGCAGATCCTTGGGCACGGAAATGGTGCCAAGATCCGGCTGCAGCTCACCGCGGATGGCGGCAAACAGGGATGACTTGCCGCAGCCGTTGCGGCCGATAATGCCGATTTTATGCTTGTCGTACAGCGCGGCCGTACCACGCTCAATTAAGGTATGGCTGCCGCGCATTAAAGTAATGTCGCTTAAAGTGATCACTGAAGTGTGTGGTTGTCAGCAGGGTTAAGATCCAGTTTGCTAAAGCTCTGCGTGAGGGTGATGCCGTCGCTGACGCGCACAAAGCGCAGCACTAAAGCGGCGCCGTCACTGCCAAGCTGGCGCAGGCTGGAGACTAAAAGATAGGGCACGTTGTTGGCGCGCAGGGTTCTGATCATGAGCGGCAGGGTGGAGGCCGAGCCGCTGTTCTGGCTGATGGCCTGGGTCACGTTCTGCATGTCAGCGGCCGCTGCCGCCTCAAAGTTTGAGTGCTCGCGCAGCGCCTGACTTAATTGCGCGCTCAAATCCGTGCTGCAGTCCAGGAAAGCATCAGGAATGATGGTCGGGGCGACATACACCAGCCCTGGCTCGACCTTGAGCCTGGACACCAGGGCTGCTGCCTGCTCCACGCCGGTTTTGACCATGGCGCTGTGCAGGGCAAAGTCACAGCTGCCCCCGGCATTGGAGCCGCTGGCGTAGTCAGGCAGCACGGCGCCAACACCGGCCGGACGCTCAGGCTCCGGGGCTCTTAAGATTTCGACATTGCCCTGAGCTGCACTGTTCTCCAGGGCGTCAGCGCCGTCATCCCCGCCGATGGAGCCCAGCAGAATCTCACTGTCAGAGGGCTCAACGGAATTTAAAGTCTGTTGTCCCTGCGCCTGCCCGGCTGCACTGCCGCGGATGTCCACCGGGTCAAGCTCCAGCGCGCTGCCCTGCGGGGCGTGGCTGATGCTTGCTGCCTTGTCATCTTCAGTGAGCACCGGGGTCTGATTTAATTCATCGGCCTTGGGCGGCAGGGGCGCTGCACTCTCCACCGGAGCGGGGGCTGCACTCTCATTTTGCGCGAAGATGTCGTTTAACGCACAGCCGTTGAGGCCAAACAGGGCAGCGCCAAGCGCTGCACACAATAAGGTACGCTGCATAGACTTAGTCCTGCTTCTTTGAGGGGAAGCCCAGGCCGCCTAACTTGCCGCCTGCTAAAAAGTGCATGTGCAGATGCGGCACTTCCTGGCCGCCGTCCGGGCCGCAGTTGACGATCAGGCGGTAGCCGCTCTCGGAGACGCCGTACTCACGGGCGAGTTTGGCGGCTACGGTAAAGAGGCGGCCCAAGGCGGGCTCATCTTCAGCGGTGACGTCGGAGATCTTGGCAATGGGCTTGTTGGTCACGATGAGCACGTGGTGCTCGGCCTTGGGATTGATGTCAGCAAAGGCGGAGACCAGATCGTCGTGATAGAGCAAAGTGGAAGGGATGGTGCCGTTGATGATCTTGGTGAATAAAGTTTCTTCTGCCATGGTCTTTGATCCTTAAATCTTATCTGTCTTAAAGTACAGGAATTTGTTTTACAATATTTGGCCGGATTATAGCACGGACGCACGCTCCGGGCCCCTGTGTGCAGGCCCTGAGCACGGTCTTTGCAGGGTCTGAAGCCGCCCGTCCGGGGCGCAGATCCTGCAGCAGAGCAGAACAAAAAGAACAGCAAGACAACACAGAAAATGACATTTTTAGTAGACAGCCACTGCCATTTAAATTCCTTAAGCCTGCAGGGCAAAGCAGGCAGCACCTTAAATGAGATTGTCGCCAGGGCCAGAAGCACCGGTGTGACCCACATGCTGTGTGTGGCCTGCACGCCGCAGGAATATCAGCCGATGTGTGAAGCCGTGGCACCTTTTGACGGCATTTATACCGCCTGCGGAGTGCATCCTTTAAACCTGCAGGAGGCGCCCAACTGGACTGAAGAGGAGTTAAAGCAGTGCCTGCAGCATGAAAACTGCATTGCCCTGGGCGAGACCGGCCTTGATTATCACTATGCCCCGGAGACCCGCAAGGAGCAGCTTGCCTCTTTTGCCAGGCAGATTAATCTGGCCGTAGAGCTTAAAAAGCCCCTGATCATTCATGCCCGCCAGGCTCCGGCTGACACCGTATCTTTGATGCGCTCGGAAAATGCGCGGGATGCAGGCGGCGTCATGCATTGCTTCTGTGATGAAGTGGAGATGGCGCGCAAGTGCCTGGATCTTGGTTTTTACATCTCCTTTTCGGGCATCGTGACCTTTAAGGCCGGTGAGAATGTGCGTGAGGCCGCCCGCTATGTGCCGCTTGACCGCATGTTAGTGGAAACCGACTGCCCGTACCTGGCGCCGGTGCCGGTGCGCGGCGTGGAAAATGAGCCCGCCTTTGTGCGCTATACCTTAGATTTTTTGGCTTCATTAAAAGGCGTCAGCCCGAAGAGCCTCGCTGAGATCACCTCCAGGAACTTTGAGGATTTGTTCGGCGTAAAGCTTACTGAGCCCAAGCCCGTGGACTGCCCGCAGTTCTCCACTTACAAGCTTGAGCGTGCGCAGAGCGCGCTTTAAGCGCCCGGGGCTGGCGCGTTTTGCCGCCTGCCTTCATCTGCAGTTTATTGAGGGGAGGACAGCAGCCTGCTGATTAAAGCATGCAGCAGCGCAGCTGTTTCCTGATTGGGAACGTTAAGTGCAATGCCGGCGTTTGCCCCGGATGGAATGCCGGTCCCGGCTTTAAAAGTTAAATAACCCGTCCTGCAGAGCAGCACATTGAGATTGAGGGCGGGGTGGGCAGGGGCTTGGTGAAATCACTTTTTGCCACCCGGGTGTCCCGGCCGTTTTGCTGCTCCTCAAGAGTTTGGCGCAAATATTTTTTACAAAGCTCAAGGTGCTGCAGCTGCTCTCTGAAAACCGCCGGGAAATCAGCGGGCTCAGCACTCCTGAAAGGGCGCCATTGTATTTTTGCCTGCTTTAAAAAGGTGAGCACAGATGAAGGCTGTAATACCGGCTCTGCGCCATTATCAGCAAAATAAAAACCGCCATACCACAGCGTCAGCTGCTCAATTAAACTCTCCACGGCAGCGGCACTGACTGAGGCGGCAGGAGCAGGGTTCAGCTGCGCGGCAGCCTGGCGCAAAGCGGGCTCAAAATACTGCTTGAGCTCTGCGGTGCTGAAGCCGCAGCAGGCAGCAAAGCGCGGGCTTGGTGACTTGTCGCGTATGAAGCTTCCTGAGAAGAACGAGTTTTGGCTGCCAAAGCGGATCGTGCCGGTGCAAAAGACCAGTCTGAATTTGCCCGAATGTCTCTTTATCAAGGCATAAACATCGCTCAGGACGTACTGCACCGCATTGAAATCATCCATTGAAGCCGCAGCGCGGAGCGGGGCATCGCAGTCGTCTATGAGCAGCACCAGGCTCTTGTTGGGAGCATCGGACAGCAGATCGTCAAACAGCCAGGAAACGTTTAGCGTGCGCTTTGGGGCGATCTCAATGCCCATGCGCTGCGCCAGATCTGTAAGACAGCGCTTGAGCCAGGCCTTAAACTCAGAGGCCTTCAGGGGGTGATTTTCACAGCAGGAGGCAAAATCAAGGCGCGCCACGGTATAGGCACCCGGCCTTTCCTGCCATCTGCCGTCGATGTACAGACCCATGAAGTAAGATGGGTGCCCGTCATAGGGCTCGGTGCCGTGCAGGAACAATTCCTCTAAGGTGGAGAGCAGCGTTGACTTGCCAAAGCCGCGCGGCCGGAACAGGGAAAAGCTGCCGCCCACAATGCGGGCCAAAGCGTATACATACCGGGTTTTGTCCACGTAAAGCTGCTGCTGTGCTCTGAGGAAAACAAAGTCAGAGCAGGATGGCAGAGCATCATTTTGTTGGCTGCATGCTGCAGCAGAAAGTTTGGCGTCACACATAACAGGTTCCAGAAATTTCTCTTTTGCGCCCAGGCGGAGCGCGTTTGGATTTGAGTTATTGCTGCCTGTATTTTACCTGCCTTACTTTGCATTTGCACTGCTGCGTTTGCTCTGAGCTTTGAGCATTTTGCTCAGTACTCCAGGCAGGTTTCGGGTTTGCCGCGGGCGTAAAAAAGAGCTCATTTGAGCCCTCTTTTAAATTAAGACCGTTATGCCGCGGCGCACCTCCTTAACGGTAGTAGCGCATGTAATCGCGGCGCTTTTTCTTGAAAAACTCAGCCAAAAGGAAGAATAACGACACCACAGCACCGCAGGCAAAGGAGATGAAGATCCACTCAGGCATGTTAAGGCCGAGCAGAGACCAGTCCAAAGGCCCGCAGGAGGCGGTGGGCTTGAACATCCAGGGCAGCAGAGTATCAAGCGGCAGAAAATCCGGGAAATCGGCCTTTAAGGCGCAGCTGGCGCCAAAGCCGGTGGCGCTGTAGTCTGCCATGTGATCAAAGGCGGTCACCAGACCGCCGATCGATCCTGCCAGGAAAATCAAAATGGCCGGCACGCGGGTGATAAACAGCTGCGGTGCCAGCATGCCAATCAGGCCTGCCAGGATAAAGGTTAAATAAAAGGCTCTTTCATAAACGCAGTTGACGCAGGGATCAAGGCGCAGTCCGTACTGAAAATATAAACCGCAGCCTTCTAAGATCACGCCTAAAAGCAGCAGGGCAATCCAGCA
>JADINH010000211.1 GCA_017694225.1 Candidatus Avisuccinivibrio stercorigallinarum | reverse complement strand
TCGCTGCCTTATGAGGGCTGGCTGCGCTCACTGCAGCAGTCCTTAACCGGCCCGGTGGCCTTCTCGGTGGCGCTGATTGGCATCGTGTGCTGCGGTGCGACCCTGATCTTCGCCGGCGGCGAAATCGGGCGTTTCATGCGCGCACTTATCTACATCGTGATGGTGATGACCATGCTCATCGGCGCCAACAGCCTGATGTCCAAGTTCTTTAACGGCGCCTCGATTGGCGATGAAAAGCTGCTGCAAACCCAAAAGGTCATGGCCCCTGAGCCTCCGCCGGTGCCGGATCTTGCAGACAGCGCCGCTCCCATGGCCGATCCGCGCGGCAGCGCCGCCCTGACCCCGGCTCCCAAGGAGCCGCAGGATGCCTTAAGCAAATTAGACCGCGCACAGCAAAACCTCAATCAAAAGCTCGATGCATTAGGCCGGGTGTCGCGCGGCGCCTCCCAGGCCATGAACAGCGTCGAGCAGCAGCTTTACGAGGGCAGACGCATTTATCAAAACTACCGGGAGATTGAAGACCTTCTATCCTCTGTTTCCTTTCCTATGACCCCGCGTTTTGATCTGCCCTCATCTTCTGACGGCCGGGCGCAGTACAACGCCCCATTGGAGCTCAAAGCCGATCTGCTGCCTGACTTCAGGCCGCGCCAGTATGCGCCGCTTGGGCGGCTGCAGCATCAGCTTCTGGGCACCTCGCATCAGGCCTTTGCTTAAGAGCCGCCTAATTTGAACACAGCCGCAATGGAGGGCACTGCCAACTAAAAACAACATTTTAAAACTCCTTTTTTCTGCGCCGCAGGGCGCGGGCGCGGGCAGCACGGTGGGTGTTTTTGTCATGCTCTGTCAGGTCCGTGACTTACCGCCGCCCCGCCCTGAGGGCGCAGGTGCGCTGCACCTTAAAACAGCAAACCATAAGGCCTCAATACTGCCTCCGAGGCCTGATTTTAAAGCAGCCAGGACCCGTTTCCGGGCTCTGCCCGGGACAGGCTGCTTTTACTTTAACTTAATTTAATGGATTTAAAGGAGTGCGTACCATGCTTTCACCGCACATCGTTTATCAGGCGCTGCAGCAGCAACAGCAGATCTTAGGCTGTGACCGCGAGCTGACCCTGCTTTTATGTCTTATCTGTTTTTCCCTGACCTTCTGTTCGGCCTCACCTCAGGTCGGGGCTGTGTGCCTTGGCATCTTTGCCGCGGGCTTTTATTTGCTGCGCATGATGGGCCGCTCAGATCTGCTGCTGCGCAAAGTGTTCATCCGCCAGCTGCACTATAAGGAGTATTACTGCGCCCAGGCCGGGCTGTTTGACCGGGGAGGCAAGCGCTATGAGTGATTTTGCCCTCTCGATGTTTTTCACCTGCCTGGCCTTTGCCGGCTGCTGCATCTTCTGCGCCCTGATAGTCACGGAGGCGCTGCGCCAGCGCGTGCATAAAATTCAGCGCGGAGCTTTTTGTGATCTGCTTGACTACGCCAGCGTGATGGATGAGAGCGTGATTGCGCTCAAAAACGGCGCGCTGATGCGCATCTATGAGCTCTTCCCGCAGGATCTGTCCCATGAGGATGAAGCCAAGCTTGAGCACCTGCGCGAGCTGACCTCACGCGCTTTGTTAAAGCTCGGCGGGCACTGGTGTTTTCAGGTCGATGCCGTGCGCTCGCCCGATGAAAACTATCTGCCGGTGATGCAGTCGGACAATGACACCTGCATTGAGCTTGACATGCTCCGCCGCCGCACCTTTATGCGCGACAAGAGCTTTAAGACCCGCTTTTTTCTCACTTTAACCTATATAGGCGAATCCCAGGCCCGCCACGCCTTAATTGAGCTGATGCTGGAGGCCGATGCGCGCAAGGACAGCGATGTGTTAAAGCGCACTTTAAGCATCGTGGAGAATTTCAAGGCCCGCACCGACAGCGTGGCGGAGACCCTGGCGCTGACCTTAAAGCTCAAGCTGCTCAAATTGGATCCCAAAACCAATGAGCATGAGGCGCTGTCTTTTATTCACTCCTGCATCACCGGCAAGCATCTGCACCTTGTCTACCCGCATGTGCCAAGCTATCTTGACGTGGTGCTGGCCACCGAGGACTTTGCCACCGGCCTTACCCCCGCGATCGGGCGCAAAAACATTGCCGCCGTGGCAGTGGACGGCCTGCCCTCTGAATCCTACTTCGGGGTGCTCAATGAACTCTCGCAGCTGCCCTGCTCCTGCCGCTTTAATACCCGTTTTCTGTGCTTTGATGATCTGCAGTCGGCCTTCCTTTTGGAAAAATACCGCCGCTTCTGGAAGCAAAAGACCAAGGGCATTTTGGCGCAGGTCTTTAACTTAAACGGGCGCATCAATGCCAATGCCGCGCAGAAGGTCGAGGAAATTGATGAGGCCAAGGCGCACCTGGATGCCCATGAGGAGATCTTCGGGGCCTACACCGCGGTGGTGATCTTAATGCATCAGGATATGGAGGTGCTGCAGCAGTATGCCGATCTGGTGGTCAAAAAGCTTGAAGATCTGGGCTTTGGCGCGCGCATTGAAACGGTAAACTCTGTGGAGGCCTTTTTGGGCTCCCTGCCCGGGCAGATCCGGGAAAATCTGCGCCGCCCCCTGGTGTCGCAGGCCGTGCTCACCGACTTTCTGCCGCTCTCGCAGCCCTGGGAGGGTGAGCGCGAGGCGCCCAATCCGTTTTTGGGCCAGGGCGCCGGCCCCCTGATGCAGGTGCGCACTGAGGGCAAGGGCCGTTTTTACCTCAATCTGCATGAAAAGGATTTGGGCAATGCCATCATCATCGGCCCGCCCGGCGCCGGCAAGTCGGTGCTGCTGCAGGCCCTGACGGCCAATTTCCTGCGCTATAAAAACGCGCGCGTCTTTGCCTTTGACAAGGGCTGGTCGTTCTATGCCCTGACTAAGGCTTTGGGCGGCGAGCATATTGTGCTGGAGAACGTGCAGAGCGCCTTCTGCCCGCTTGAAGATCTCGACAGCGGGGCGAGCCTTGAATACGGGCTGTCCTTTTGTGAGCTGCTCTGCCGCATGTCCGGGGTGCAGTTAAGCGCGCAGCAGCGCCTTGAATTTACGCAGAATCTGCAGCTGTTAAAGGAGCGGCCGCGCAATGAGCGCACGCTCTCTGACCTGTACCTGCTGCTCTCTGACAATGAGCTCAAAGACGCCATTGCCCCGTATACGCTGCTCGGCAACGCCAAGGCTATCCTTGATCACAGCACCAACCTTAGCTTTAACACCGTGCTTACCACCTTTGAGTGCGGCAGTATCTTTGAACACTCACAGCGCTTTTCGCTGCCTTTGTTAAAGCAGCTCTTTCACTTAATTGAGCGCAGCTTTGACGGCCGCCCGGTAATGCTGGTGCTCGATGAGGCCTGGATGATGCTGCGCGATCCGGTGTTTGCCGCCGAGCTTTTAAAGTGGTTCAAGACTTTAAGAAAGCACAATGTCTGCGCGGTGCTCGCCACGCAGTCCCTGACAGATATCGCCAACTCCTCCTTGTTTGAGGTGTTCCTGGAGTGCGCCAAGACCCGCATCTTCCTGCCAAACTTTGATGCCGGCAGCCCGGTGCTGCGGCCCATTTATCAGAAGATGGGCATTAATGAAAGTGAGCTGCAGTCCATCATCCACGGCCTGCCCAAGCAGGATTACCTGCTCCACAAAGGCCCGCACAGCGTGCTGTTCTCGCTTGATCTCTCAGCCGAGGAGTTAAAGCTCTACTCTTATGCCGGTGATCACTGCGTGCCGCAGGTGGACGCGGAAATTGCCGCACACGGCCCGCAGTTTTTCAGCCCCGGCAATTTAAGGGCGGCCTTTAAGGCAGGCACGCTGCCCTGCAGCAGCGGGCGTTATGTCAATCTGCGCGAGCTCAGCGACTGGTTTGAGTTCGACCGCGGCAACGCCATCCCGCCCGAGCATGAAGGCGGGTACTTATACGGCGCGCCGGCTCCGGACGGCTTTGCTGCTCAACCGGCACCGGCTCCGGCTGCTGCTGCAGCTGATCCCTGGGCAGGGACTGAGCCGGAGGATGAAAGAACGCCCGGCATCCTGGAGCTTGATCGGGAGCAGGAAGAAGCAGTCAGCCGGCCCACGGGATTTAAAGCCTGGCTTTGGCGCCTGCTGCCCTGGCATTGGGATGAGCTTGACAGTGACGACGATGATGATGTGTTCATGAAGCAGCGGCGTGCCGTGCTGGCGCGCTGTCCGCAGCTGCCGCGCGAGTGTCCGCATGGCGTGACCGCCTATGAG